>ONTX01000069.1 GCA_900320825.1 uncultured Lachnospiraceae bacterium
ATCCTTAACGATGTTTACATCGGTGATAATGCAGTCATCGAAAACTGTATCGTTGAGAGCCACTCCACCATAAACGGAGGTGAGCAGCACAAAGGCGATGAGGGCAGGATCAAGGTCGTTGTGGAACAGCGTGAGAGATTTGTGATGTAAACAAATAAGATGTAAAAGAAGAGGAAGGCATTTGCCTTCCTCTTCTTTTATTATCAGGAGTAAGTGTTTAAAGTTATCATTTTGCGGTGAAATGTTCCAGAGTAAGTTTCTCCGCTTCGTCTGCCGGAAGAGGACGCCCCCATATGAATCCCTGTATGAAGTCACATCCGATATCCTTAAGTGTTGTTATCTGTTTTTCATCTTCAACACCTTCTGATATGACTTCGAATCCGAGAATATGTCCAATGGAGATTATTGCTGCAACATACTGCCTTGCTGAGTCTCCGGTCTCAATATTATCGATGAATGATTTATCTATCTTCAGCAGATTTGCCGGGATGTTGTTAAGGTAACTCAGTGATGAATAACCTGTTCCGAAATCATCAATGGCAATCTTGATGCCCATATTCTTTATCTCATTAATGCATTCCATCGCCTTGTCCATTGATTCGATCATGATGGACTCGGTGATCTCTATCTCTAGATTCTCGGCAGGGAGTCTGCTTGATGTAAGCAGGTTACTGATCTCTGTAAGGAAATCTGTTTTCATCAGGTGACGTACGGATACATTAATGCTCAGTATAAGATCTGCCCCGGTTTTCTTAATGAGTTGAGCAAAGAAAGCCGTTGATTTTCTGTAAACGGTTCCGTCCAGCTTGTCTATCAGTCCTATCTTCTCTGCTACGGGAATGAATTCACCGGGGCTGATAAAATTCCCTTCCTTGTCTTTCATACGGGCAAGGGCTTCAAAGCCTCTTAATTTGTGATTCATGTCGAACTGGGGCTGGAGATTAAAGAATATCCCGTCATTTTCCAGAGCATATCTTATCTTTTCTTCGACTTCGATACGGTGGTCTTCTTTTTTAAGGTCCTTGGTATATCTTAAGATATGTTCACTTGAGGGAGAGTTTTTTACCTCTCTCATGGCATTGTCGGCATTGTTGACAATGGAATCTCTGTCTTCTCCGTCTTCGGGGTAAATGGAATAACCGAAGCTTGCCGTGATATGAAAATCAATTCCGTCTATCGTAAAATTATCATTGAGAGCATCTTCGTAAAACTTAATGCTTCTGATGACTTCATCTTCGTCTTTAAAACCGGTGATTATGATATGGAATTCATCCCCGTTTGCTCTTGCAACAAAATCCGATGTTCCGGTTATTCCGATATTGGAGATCTCTTTCCATTTGTGGGCAACCTGGACCAGCACTTCATTACCGGCATCAAATCCCATTGTGTCATTGATGACCTTGAATCCGTTGAGGTTTATAAAGACCATTGCGAATTTCTTTTTATTCTTGATGAGTTCGGATATAAGTTCCGAAAAGGCATACCTGTTTGGAATGCCGGATAAAGGATCGGTGAAGGCCTGGTGTGTCATGGCCTCACGGAATTTTGCTATTCTTTTGTTGTTGTTGTATATGAGGAAGATGATCCCGAAGGTTACAACAGAAGAAAAAAGACCGGGGATACTGGTGTAATTGTGTTTGAGGAATATACCCATGAATAATCCCGGAAGGCTGGCGGTAAGAAGTATTATGGAGGCTATCCTTCCTCTTTTTCCACAGTAGAAAGAAAGAAGAATGACACAGATGGTGGAAAGTGAAGAAAGGACACCGGCAAGAGAAAAAGCCGGTATCTCAGCACCGAATATGTTGATGGAAAACCTGGCACTTGCAACAAAGCTGGTCGCCAAGCTGGTCACAATGTAAATGGAAACAAGGAAAGCAAACTCGGCAGTTGAAGCTGTCACCGGTTTTGCTATCGCATCTATTGCTTTTTCAAGGTCTGTTCTTGTATGCTTTTTGGAACTCATAAAACCTCTCAGTCGGTCACTTTTGGAATAGTGAATAATAATAGATAATAATGTATAATCTAATAGATTATATACCTTTTATCATGGCATTACAAAGGAAAAACACCGATAAAAACTGTATTTCCCATATGTTGTGGGCGAAAAAAACATAACAACAATATAGGGGTAATAAGAAGAGAAATCCTTCAGGATACCCCGGAGGTAAATTTATGAAAATGATAGTCGGGCTTGGGAATCCCGGAAAAGAATATGAACATACGAGACATAATGTGGGATTCGATGTTATGTCGGTCCTTGCAGAAAAATTAGGTGTAAAGACATCTTCATGGAAAGCGGAACACAGGGCACACACAGCCCGTGCAATGATCGGCACCGAAAAGGTACTGCTTGTAAAGCCCCAGACATTCATGAATCTTTCCGGAGAAGCGGTAAGGTCACTTAATGATTATTATAAGCTGGGTGGCGCACAGGATGTCATTGTCATATCCGATGATGTGGCACTCCCTGTGGGAAGTCTGAGGATAAGAGTAAAAGGAAGTGCCGGCGGACACAACGGACTTAAAAATATCATTCAGCATCTTGGAAGCGAAGATTTCATAAGAGTCCGCGTAGGAGTGGGCGGTCCCGGTGAAGATATGGTGGGACATGTTCTCGGGCATTTCGGAAAAGAAGATGCTTCTAAAATGAACGAAGCTTATAAAAAAGCTGCCGATGCCATAGAGTGCATTATAACTGACGGCGTGGACAAAGCCATGTCCTCATACAATACAAAAAAAGAAGAATCCAGATCAGATGAATCCTGAAAGTGCAGTGCTTGCTCCTTTAAGTGAGCTTGCTGAAATTGAAAAAATAAGAACCATCGTAAGGGGCGGAGACTCTATTACGAAAAAAGGTACTGTCCGCATATCGGGGCTGGGTGACTCTCAAAAGCTTCATATGATAGCGGGAATATCCGGTTCGGTAAAATGCCGGGTTATAGTTACCTATGATGAGATCAGGGCAAGGGAAATAGCCGATGACTACAGATTGTATGATAAGAACACGGTTTTGTTTCCTGCAAAAGATCTGATCTTTTATCAGTCAGACATAAGCAGTAATGATTTCGTAAGAGACAGGATAAAAACATACCGTGCGCTTCTGGAGTCTGATAGTGTGACCATAGTGACCACGTTTGCGGCTCTTCTCACAAAACAGTTCCCTGTAAATAATGACGCATCTGTCATAAAAATAAAAAAAGGTGATCAGATAGATACATCGTCTCTTCCCGCCCGGCTTACATATCTTGGGTATGAAAGATCTCATGCTGCAGAGAGCCCCGGGCAGTTTGCCATCCGGGGAGACATCATTGATATCTTTGATCTGACATCCGATAACCCATATCGTATTGAGACATGGGGTGATGATGTGGATTCGCTCAGGTCCTTTGATCCTTATTCCCAGCGTTCCGTTGAAGAACTTGAAGAGATAGTGATCTACCCTGCGTCCGAAATGCTCATGGATGATGACAGGCTTAAGGCCGGACTTGACCGTATCATGAAGGATGCCGAAAAGCAGTCCGAAAAGCTGCGTAAAATGTTCAAAACGGAAGAAAGTGCAAGGATCCTTAAATCCGCGGGCACTTTAAAGGAAGATATCACCGAACTGGGAAGGAAGATGAATCTTGAAAGTTATCTTCTTTATTTTTATCCGGAAGAAACCATCAGTTTTACAAAGTGGCTTAAGGATATATTCGGTGAAGGGGTCAGGTACTTTGCTGATGAACCCTTAAGATGCATCGCGCAGGGCAGGGCGGTGAACCTTGAGTTTTCCGAGAGCATGATGCAGAGACTTGAAAAAGGATATGCATTGCCCGGGCAGACCGATCTGATATGCCATCCCGAACAGATACTTTCCGAGATCGATGAAGCAGGCCTTGTGGGAGTTTCCGTTTTCGAATCGGAAGGTGAGGGATTTGCACCCGTATATAAATTTGATGCCGGCGGTTCCAATGCACAGACCTATGCTGGCAATGTCATGCTTCTTGAAAAGGACCTAAAGGCTAATCAGAAGCTTGGGTATAAAACGGTGATCTTTTCCCAGTCAAGGACAAGGGCTCGACGCATGATGGATGAACTTGCCAAAGATGAGATCACTGCCGCTTTTACGGAAGATGAAAATGCAAAACTTCTTCCCGGAAGCATCACCATAATGTACGGGTATGTGGGAAGAGGCTTTGAATATCCCATGCTCAAATTCTCCGTGATATCGGAGAATGATATTTTCGGTGATCGCATCCGTAAAAAGAAAAGAAAAAAGAATCACACATATGGCGGAAGCAGGATCACATCTCTGGATGATCTTCATCCCGGGGATTATATCGTACATGAGACGTACGGCCTTGGCATATACAGAGGCATTGAAAAGATCGCGACAGGCGACTGCGTTAAAGACTATATAAAGCTTGAGTATGCGGCGGG
>ONTX01000451.1 GCA_900320825.1 uncultured Lachnospiraceae bacterium
ATTGTGGACAGCCTCAGCCGCATCCTTACCCCAGGTGAAGGGGCCGTGATTGGTGCACAGAACGCCGGGTGTATGCATGGGATCAAGGCCTTTTGAATCAAAGGTTTCTATGATCACAAGTCCCGTGTTTTTCTCATACTCCCCGCCTATCTCCTCGGGAGTAAGGCTCCTTGCACAGGGAATCTCTCCGTAAAAATAATCCGCATGTGTGGTTCCGTACAAAGGGATGCTTCGTCCGGCCTGTGCCCATGAAGTTGCTTCGGGTGAATGGGTATGGACAACCCCGCCAATCTTTTCATATCTCTTGTAAAGTTCAAGATGTGTAGGTGTGTCAGAGGAAGGTTTGTATCTTCCCTCGACCTTGTTTCCTTCAAGATCCATTACCACCATATCATCGGGGGTCATGGATTCGTAATCCACACCGCTGGGCTTTATGACAAAATATCCGCTCTGTCTGTCTATGGCACTTACATTTCCCCAGGTATAGGTTACAAGATTCCTTTTGGGGAGTTCCATATTTGCTTCATATACAAGTTTTTTTAATTCTTCAAGCATCCTTTTTCTCCGTTATCATGCTTTCATTGAATCTATTGCTGCCTTTTCGATGGGAAGAGTATTCTTGAATACTTTCATAAAGTCATTGAATCCCTTTATCTCATCGTTAGTTGCGGTAACTGTGGTTCCCTCCTGTCCCGCGAATATCTCCTTATTCAGAAAATCGGACAAGGACATGCTTCCTGCTTTTTCAAGGTACAAAGCAAGGACCGCCATTCCCCATGCTCCGCCTTCTCCCGCAGTCTTCATAACGGTGACGGGACCGCCCGTTGCGGCACTCATGATACGCTGACCAACTTCTTCCGTCTTAAAGTATCCGCCGTGACCGTAGAGCTTGTCGACTTTTATATCCTCTTCGTTGAATAGAATATCCATTCCGTATTTAAGCGTACTTACTGCGGAATAAAGATGAAGTCTCATGAAATTTGCCAGGGAAAAATCAGCATTTACGTTTCTTACAAAAATGGGTCTTCCCTCATCAAATCCGGTAACAGGTTCTCCGGAAAAATAATTGAATCCCGCAAGGCCTCCAAGATCGGGTGCGCCCTTTAATGCGACTTTGAACAGATTGGTATAGAGGGCATCCATGGATACTTCCTGACCCATCAGTTCCGAATACTCTTTGAAGATATTTACCCACGCATTTATATCCGATGTACAGTTATTGCAGTGGACCATGGCAACATCATCACCCACGGGTGTGGTGACAACATCTATCTCCTCATGCACTCCTTTAAGCGCATGTTCCATGACGATCATTGCAAAAATACTTGTTCCTGCCGACACATTTCCCGTACGTACCGCAACGGAATTGGTTGCAACCATTCCGGTTCCGGCATCTCCCTCGGGAGGGCAGAGAGGAATTCCCGCTTCAAGCACTCCGCTTTTATCAAGTTTTGCAGCACCTTCCGCTGTAAGGGTTCCTGCTTTTTCTCCTGCTTTAAGTACCTTGGGAAGGATGTCTCTTATCTTCCAGGGCATGTCTTTGGCAAGAGCATCAAATTTATCCAGGTACTCCTCGTTATAATTTCCGGTCTTACTGTCTATGGGGAACATTCCGGATGCATCACCTATTCCCAGAACCTTCTCTCCCGTCAGCTGCCAGTGAATGAATCCTGCAAGTGTCGTGAAGAAAGTAATGCTTCCCACATGATCTTCTTTGTTAAGCATTGCCTGATACAGATGGGAAATGCTCCACCTCTGGGGAATGTTAAAACCGAATTCCTTTGTAAGCTTTGACGCAGCCTCTTCGGTTATGGTATTTCTCCAGGTTCTGAAAGGAACCAGAAGATTGTCACCCTTATCAAAAGCCATGTATCCGTGCATCATTGCACTGAAACCTATGGCTCCGAGTTTTTTTATTTCTGCCCCGTACTCATTTTTTACATTATTTACAAGATCCGAATATGCATCTGCAAGTCCGTCCCAGATCATATCCAGACTGTATGTCCAGACACCGTTTTCGTACCTGTTCTCCCAGGCATGCCCGCCCTGTGCTAAGGGAGCTCCGCTCTCATCAACTAAAACCGCCTTGATCCTTGTAGAGCCGAACTCAATTCCGAGAACTGCTTTCCCCGATTCGATAAGTTCTTTTGTACCCATTTTGTTCCTCGCTTTCCCCTTAATAAACTACCCTGTTTCTGCCACTCTGTTTTCCGAGATAAAGTTTCTCGTCCGCTTCTTTAACGGTAGACTCGGAATTTCTGTTAAACGAATATTCCGCAAGACCGAAAGTCATCGTAACACTTATTCTCTCATCTCCTACCGTGATCACGGAATTTTCTATTTCTTCTCTAAGCCTTTCAATCGCAATATATGCATTGTCACCATTGCAGTCGGGAAATACTATCAAAAATTCCTCGCCTCCCCATCTTGCAAGAAATGTCCCCTCTCTGCAGATTTCCTTCATAACACTTCCGATATATTTTAATACTTCATCCCCGGCATCATGTCCGTAGGTATCATTTACCTTTTTGAAAAAGTCTATGTCGCCTATTGCAATACTGATTGCTTCCCCGTCATTCGAGTTTTCCACTGCCTTGAGATATTCATCCGCCCTTCTCCTGTTGAAAAGACCGGTAAGCTTATCCGTGTTGGCCTCCCTGAGCAGCTTGTCATTATATTTCATCAGTTTATTTTCAGCTTCGGTATCCTTCCTGCTGAACATATAAGAAATGAAGATTATCTCGAGGAAAACAGCACTGATATTTGTTATCTGGATCAGCTTGTCCTGAACGACCTCAGTAACAACAAGGGATTTTATTCCGCCGAATACACCGATGGTAACTATCCTGAATAAAAGGACAAGTCCGGCATTAATGAACTTACGGTAAGCTTTGGAATATGAAGCGAAAAAGCAGAGCATCAGAATGATGATGTAGTAATTCTGCATTCCCGCGCTCCAGCCGTAAACAGGGATCATGAAAATGGTCCATACGAAAGTATAGAACATGAAAAGAAGATTCGAGATCCTGGTCCTTAATCTGTAAGTCGTAAAAAAAAGAACCACATTGGCGGAGAAAAGGGCAAATATCTTAAGAGGATACATCATTATGGCGCCGGGACCCGCCACAATGGTATCAATGCAAAATGCAATAAAAGATATGATATAAAGAATCCTCAGAACAACAATAACCGTCTTTTTTTCATTTTCAAACGGTGTATCTTTTGTTATAAAGTCCCTTATCCACATAATGAAACTCCCAACAAGAAAACTACATTGTATATGATACAACTTTTGCCCGCCAAATTAAAGGAAAACCTTTTTTCATATTATTGTAAAAAGTTGATAAAAATAGGCATAAATGATATATTTTTTAGGTTGTATATCTGAAGATTTTCCCGGCATGACCTGTGCCGGATGTTATTACTTACGGAGGCATTAAATGACTTCATCCGAAAAGATGAGACGCTATCTCAGGAGAAAGAGAAAAAAGAGGATCATAAGGCTGAGCATGTTTTTGTCAGTCATACTTCTGTTGCTGATCCTTGTCTATGCTCTCCTGATAAGACCCGCTCTTAAGGAAGACGCGGAAATAGCGGATGCGGAAGCTGCAGAGCAGGAAGCTGCTGAAGAAACCGGAGAGACCGGTGAGACCTTGCCGGAGCCGGAACCCGAACCGGAGCCGGAACCCTTTGAAGAATTTGACATACACGTAATGATGGTAGGAGATGACCTGCTTCACATGGGCCTGGTTAATCAGGGTATCCAGGCGGACGGATCCAGGAATTACGACTTTCTTTTCAAGGATATCCTTGAATACATAGACAAAGCAGATATTGCCATCATCAACCAGGAGACTCCTCTTGGGGGCAACGACAGGGGCTTTTCCGGATATCCGGCATTCAATTCCCCCACAGAAGTTGCCGATGCCATCCACAAAGCCGGATTCGACGTGGTCCTTGCCGCAACGAATCACGC
>ONTX01000138.1 GCA_900320825.1 uncultured Lachnospiraceae bacterium
GTTTTCTTTGCAGGTGCCTTTTTAACTTCCTTCTTTGCCATTATTACTCCTCCTCGCTTAGGTTAAGCTTTCCAGATTTTAGTTTGTCTATTTCAAGACGAAGGTTAAATATTTTCAGATCTTTTTCCGAATCATCCGAAGAGGACATCATCTCACATTTCCTCTCCATGACTTTAACGATAAGATCCTTAAGCATTTCCATCCGCTTTTCAGCGGTGTCGATCTCGGGAGCGGAATTTTGAAGCAGGCCCGTTGCCTCACTCTTTACTCCCTCATCCTCCAGACCGTCAAAAAGTGCATCCACACTGAAATTACCTTCTTCAAGTAACTCAAATGTTTTCTCCGCAACGGCTCTGCATGGTCCCGGTGAAAAATCATCCGCTTTGAGATATTTTTTAACCACCTTATATATCTCCGGTTCATCCGTGAGCCATGTAAGAAGCGAACTTTCCGCAGGTAAGTAGGAACTCTTTTCCCTGCCTGAAGATTTTTTAGGCGGTGTGTAAGCTCTTGTCACCGGCCCCGCTTCCGCTTTTTTATACTCTCTCGGCCTTGTCTCTTCCAGAAGCTTTGAGATCTCAGACTTCGGATAGCCGTATCTTTCGGATATGCTGGCGGCATAGGAACTCATCTTGACTTCATCGCCTGCAAACATCCACAGATTTTCAACTATCTCCTTCTGGCATTTATATCTTTCTTCCGGATCGGAAAGGTCGTATCTGTCTCTTACTCTGTCCTCAATGTAAAGGAATCCGTTCTCGGCATTATCCAGTCTTTTTTGGAACTGTTCCACACCGTTTTTCGTAATGAACTCATCCGGGTCCTTACAGGGACTGATGCTGATCCTCTTAGGTGTAATACCTACTTTTGCAAGGATATTTACCGCACGGGCTGCTGCCTTTTCTCCGGCTTCATCCATGTCATAGGCAAGATATACATCCACCCTGTCTCTTTTGATCATGGCTGCCTGTTCTTCGGTAAACGCGGTTCCAAGGGAAGCAATTGCCGAATCAAAACCTGCCTGGTGCATGGATATCACATCCATATAGCCTTCACAGAGAATGTAGTATCTCTTACGGGATCTTTTCGCAAAATTATAACCGTACAGGTTTCTGCGCTTATCAAAGACTTCCGTCTCTTTCGTATTAAGATACTTGGGTTCTCCGTCTCCAAGCACTCTTCCTCCGAATCCTATCACCTTTTTATCGAGGTTGATGATGGGAAACATCACTCTGGAGAAAAACGGAGAACTCATTCCGTGATTTTCCGAATTGGTCGCAATACCCGCAGCGATGATCATCTCATCCGAGTGACCTTTACTCCTCAGGTACTCAACAACTTCCCTGCCTCCGGTTCCGGAATAGCCAAGAGCAAAGTGCGCTATGGTCTCATCCGTAAGACCTCTGTCCTTAAAGTACTTCAGTCCTTTTTCACCATGAACGGATCGAAGGTTATTCATGTAAAAAGCTGCCGCATCGGAATTGATCTGCTTTATCACATCACTCCTTGCGCGCCTTGCCCTGTCTTCTCCGTTATCTTCCTTTTCAACTATCTGAATACCCGCACGCTCGGCAAGTATCCTAATAGCCTCGGGATAGGATGCGTTCTCATACTTCATGACAAAAGTAATAACGTCTCCGCCCTCTCCGCAGCCGAAGCAGTGAAATATCTGTTTTGGCGGATACACGGAAAAAGAAGGTGTCTTCTCGTTATGGAAGGGACAAAGCCCCCAGTAATTATTCCCTTTTTTCTTAAGAGGAACGTAGGAGTCAACGACATCAAGGATATCGTTTCTGTCCTTTACTTCCTGTAAAAATTCGTCCGTATATTTCATTATCAGATCATCTCCCAGGATTTAGGAACAAACAGATCGTTGTAAGTAAGGATTGCAAACCTGTCAGTCATTGCACCAACGAAATCACATACAGCTATCTCAAGGGGCTCCCCTTCATCCACCATACGTCTGTTTTCCACAGGAAGCTTATCGGGGTGGTGCAGGAAGTAGTCATATAATGTACATACCAGGGCTTCTGCCTTGCCCTCTTCTGCCTTAATATCCGGGTTGGTATAAACCCTCTCAAACATAAATCGTCTAATATCGGACATTGCGTTGGCAACACCCTCCGACATGATTATGTCATCCTTATCGGTACTGTTGGTGATGATATCGTGCATGAATGTATCGAGTCTGTCTCCGGGAGTTGCCCCCCAAACATCTCTTATGGTCGAAGGGACATCCGACTCTGTAAGTACGCCGCCTCTTACGGCATCGTCCATATCATGGTGAATATAAGCAATCTTGTCAGATAATCTGACTACCTTACCCTCAAGAGTGTGTGGCATTCTTGAAGTCTGGTGATTAAGGATGCCATCCCGGACTTCCCAGGTAAGATTTAATCCCTGTCCGTCCTTTTCCAGCTTTTCAACTGTCCTTACGCTCTGTTCATTGTGCTTGAAACGGTATGGACATACACCGTTAAGGGCTCTTTCCCCCGCATGACCGAAAGGGGTATGTCCGAGATCATGTCCAAGAGCGATCGCCTCGGTAAGATCCTCATTAAGCCTTAAAGCTTTGGAAATCGTACGGGCAATCTGGGAAACTTCCAGAGTATGTGTAAGCCTGGTCCTATAATGATCACCTTCCGGTATCAGATAGACCTGGGTCTTATCCTTAAGTCTCCTGAATGCCTTACAGTGAACTATCCTGTCACGGTCTCTCTGGTAGACCGGCCTGATATCACACTCCGGCTCCTCAGTATCCCGTCCTTTAGATTTTTTTGAAAGTGCGGCGTATGGGCTTAATATCAGCTCCTCACGCTCCTCAAGCATCTCTCTGATAGTCATAAGCGTCTCCTGAAACAAAAATCCCGACATTTATTTTATACCGTGCCTGCATAAAAAACCCTTTAATTTTTACAAAAAAAAAGCAAAAAAGTGGCGGCATTTTATGTGCCGCCACCGACTATCTGCCTGATTTTAAAAAATGCTTTACATAAAACCGGATCAGCCTTTGAAATCGATATGAGATCCTATCATACGCTCTTCAGCGGTCATTACTCTCGCTTCAGCCATCTGATATGAATATGCACTTACCTTTGAGATAAGGTCATCAAGAGAACCTGCCTCTATAGTCACATATTCACCGTCAATTTCTTCAGCCTTTTCACTGCCATTTTCACGGATGTTTTCAATCTGTTCTTCACGAGCTTCTTTTTCGGCCTTTTTCCTGTCCTCAGCCTTCTGTTCCTTCTTTGCTTCAGCCTGCTTTTCTATACGCTCTTTCTGAAGTTCGGAGGATTTTTCCAAAGTTGCGAAGAATTTCTCGTTACCGTTTTCATCGATGCTCATTCCGAAATTCTTAACCGATGCACCGCTGCTTAAGAGACTGTTTTTAGCCTCATTCAGACGGCTTTCGGCCATGGCGATAAGTCCTTCGTACTTGTTGCGATAGGACTCGTCGGTTGCCATGCGTTCGAGCTTTGCTTCATCGATCAGGACAACCATTTTATTGGCATTTCCGTATGCCGCAGCATTCTGCTTGACGGTATCTTTCATGTCGTTGCTGACCACTATAAAATCCATTCCGGCAAATTTGCTTTTAAGAGTCTTATAATAGTCGGCTGCCGTATCAGAAAGCTTGACATCGCCGATCGCAAAACCGTAATCTGTTTGTTTTGGAATAAGGGAACTCGAAGAAGAAATGGGAGTAAAAGGCTTCGTTTCGATCTTGGAAGTCTTACTCTCCTTTTCAGAGAGCTTTTCCTGAGTCTGCGTCTTATTAGCTTCGGTCGCGCGTTCCGTTGCTGATGAAGCGCTTTCCCAGGCTTTGCCTGTCTGCTGATATGCAGATAATCCACCCAGATTTGTCATGTTATCACCTCCTTGTAATATTTTTCACCAAAATCCTTTTTGGCGTAAAACCAGGCAAAAATAGTTTTCAAACACTATATCGGAAATGTTTTATAAAAACTTTAGCTTGATTTTAAATTTTTTTTCGATTTTTTATCAAGAATAAGATATGCGGCAAAAACAGGGGGTGCCAGGATCCTGTATGTATATGTGGCATGCTCATAAGAATGGTTTACCGCAAAAAAGATCCATAAAAGGGGGAATACTGCGCTTACGACTATGACAAGGCATCCCACCGCCGTAAAGTTCTTTTCCCTGAAAGCCCGGACAGTCCAGAAAACTACAAGTCCAACAACCAAAATTATATAGGGAACAGCCTTCCAGCAATAAAGATTTTTATACAGTGCCTGTACAAAAAGACCGATCCTTGACACATCCCCGGCGGAAGTTCTCTTGGAAACGGTATCGAAAGCATCCGCAAAAAGATTATTTCCAAGGGCAAGACTTCCAATCACCCACTTCATGCCCCAGAAAAGTATATAACCCGATGCCCATGCGAAAGAGCCGCCTATACAGCGCCTGATGGTATTTTTCAGATCACTTTCTTCATCAGAGAGCAAAAATGCCAGGGGAACTGTCAGGGTGACCAGCGGAAAAGTAAGAAAATCAAAAAACGCTGCGGCCATTCCGCAACCGAACATGACAAAAAATGACTTTTCACGGGGAGTATTCAACAGCACCAGCATGGTAATGAACATGATATATGCACATGGAGTAAGCTGAAGCCCCAGAGCTATGGCCGATGGCATCATAAGAAACCACATGCAGGCAAAGCCTGCCGCACCGTATCTGTAACCTTTTTTTATAAGAGAAAGCAAAGTCAGGATAAACAAGGAAGTCAGAGCCATGGTATTAAAAAGCTTTATCTCTTCATAGCTCATAAGAAGAAGCATGGGTTTCAGAAATACAAGGTATCCGTGCCAGTATCTTGCGTAATCCTCTTCCTGAGCGGGATATTCCTCATCCCCTCCCAGCACAGCAACAAGAGCCCTGTCGGGATACCACAGATCATCTCCGTAGACCGGTCTGTATGCTCCCATTGCCTTTTCAAACAGTGAATGATCAGACTCACTTACCGCTTCAAGGAGCATCAGCTCATTGGTAAATGCTCCGGCAAATGACGACCTGTCACCAAAGATAAGTTCCCCGGTTGAGTCAGAATCAGCAGAGATCGCTATCATGGAGTACTTAAGATTAGCCTTCATGGGCGAAACCGGAAGAAGATAAACAACCAAAAGAAGCAAGGTGCCGGCTACAGTTCCTGCAGCCAGCATCAGTGCATATATCATCATTCTGTAAATTATGCTGTTTTTTTCAGATAATGATCTCATAAACATCTTTACTTTTATTTTTTATATGTACAAAACAGAAGTCCGAAGGTTCCTGGGCCCGAGTTAACCGCAATAACAGGGGATGCCTTCTGGAAATACACATGATCGAACCTTTCGTATTTTTCCAGCTCTTTTTTCACCTTCTCTATATCCTTGGGAGTCATTCCGACATAGGTAACAAAAAGTATCCTGCGGTCTATCTCTCCGGAAACTTTAAGAGCCGAAGCAATATACCTCTTCCACGAATTGTCCCGTGATCCGAAATATGCACTTCCCAGGATCATCTTTGCGTTCTTCATGGTTATGACGGGATGGATCATGAAAGCTTTGGTGAACTTTGCCACAAATCCGTTAACCTGCTTTGCTCTTGCCAGATAGTCAAGATTATCAACGACAAAGCTGGTATGTATATTGTCAGTCATTCTTTCAAGTCTGCGTACGATCTCATCGGGTTCGAGTCCTTCCTCCACCATACGGCAGGCAGCGATGACCAATAGTCCCTGTCCGCTTGAAAGATGCTTTGAATCAACAACCCTTACATTATCGAATGCCGCAGCAGCTTCTTTTGCATAGGGATAACTGCTGTTGGATACTTTTGATGAAATGGTGATGTGGATTATGTTGTTGGCATTTTTGAGGTGTTCAGCAAAGAAGGCTTCGTGTTCCTCAACCAGAGGGGACTCGGTCCTGACTGTAACGCTCTCATCTTCCATGTATGAGATCAGGCCTCTCATGTCGATCTCGTGGCCTTCCCTGAACACTCCTTCATTGGTAACAACCATATGCCTGAGTATTCCGATATGATATTTTTCTATGATCTCTCTGGGTAGATCCGCAAGATTTTCGGATGTAATTACTACTGCGGATTTTTTCTTGTGATCCTGTATCCAGGACATACTCTCGTTAACAATATCTTCATTGGATCCCGTTATGGTAACAAGTCCCGGAGGAAGGAGTTTAAGAATCTCTGCTTCAAGTTCCGTACCGCTGAAGGGTTTTAAAACATATCCGTCAAAGCCTTCCCTGATATAAAGGTTTTTCATATCAGATCCGGCATTAGCGGTAAGAGCCACAAACCTCGCATTTCTGGATACGCCTCCGACCTGCTCACGGATCGCATGGAAGCATTCAATACCATCCATTTCAGGCATCATATGATCCATGAGTATTACATCAAAAGCCGTATCAAGAGTAAGTCTCAAAGCCTCCGCACCGCTTGTGGCAGTTGTGACTTTCACCTTGGTATCGCGAAGGATCTTTCTTACGACCATCAGATTGGCTTCGGTATCATCCACCACAAGTACATTAGCCTGGGGTGCTTCAAAGCTCTGGTGATAATCACTGTGCCAGTCTGTCTTTGTCTTTTTGGATTCACCGAATTTCCCAATCTTCTCTTCTCCGGATTTAACCTGGGGAATCTCTATGATAAATGTAGACCCCTGGGTATAGATACTGTTTACGGTGATCTTGCCGCCCATCAGATCAACAAGCTGCTTTACTATGGAAAGACCCAGACCGGTACCCTCGATATAACGGTTCTTATCTTCATCAACGCGCTTGAAAGCCGAGAACAGATAAGGTATACTCTCCTTTTTTATTCCGATACCGGTGTCGGTAACGGTATAGATCACGGTTGACACTCCTTCGGATCTGTCTTCGCTTTCAATGGAAAGTGTAACGCTTCCTTCCTTGGTGTACTTGATGGCATTATTAAGAACATTGATGAGGATCTGCTTGATCCTTACTTCATCACCTATGAGCTGTGCGGGAAGATCGGGAGAAACGTCTATGCGGAAATCCAGCTTTTTCTCCTTGGCCCTGATCCAGAGCATACCGACTATATCGGAAAGCATATTCCCTGTATTATAGGGAGCGGTGGTAAGTTCCATCTGACCGGATGTGATCTTGGACATATCAAGGATGTCATTGATCAGATGAAGGAGCATCTTACTTGCGGACTTGATATTTGCCGCATTTTCATTAATCTCTTCCGAGACATTTTCACGAAGGTTCATCTCATTCAGACCA
This sequence comes from uncultured Lachnospiraceae bacterium, assembly GCA_900320825.1. Taxonomy (GTDB): domain Bacteria; phylum Bacillota; class Clostridia; order Lachnospirales; family Lachnospiraceae; genus AC2028. Next base: position 7,269 of record ONTX01000138.1, read on the forward strand.
ATGATGGTATTGATGGGAGTTCTAATCTCATGGCTCATGGTGGAAAAGAACTGATTCTGTGATCTGCTGAGTTCTTCTATTTCTTTGGCCTGTTTTTTTGCCATGAGGCTTTCGTTATTGTAAATACGTGCAAGGAAAACAACTATAAGATACAGAGAAAGCCCGACTCCTATCAGAGATGCTATAGAATCAAGATAACCTGTCTTCTTATCGTGCTGGATCATAACCTCAGGGTGATAGTACGAGATAACATAACAGGCTATACCGGATACAAAAAGAAGCGGAATAACAAAATATTTTTTCTTATCCGGGATTATGAGACCAATGTACACCGCACCATATGCATACCATATGGGAATACATCCCATAACACCGCCGCCGGTAAAGAATTCAACCGGAAGAACAATGAATACTATGGAAAGGGATATGAGCATGCTTCCGAACCTTACCTTGTTGAACCTTACACAAAGTATCAGGATAAGTGCCATGATAATGATAAATGTTCCAAGGAAAGCAAGCTTGATAGGACTCTCTCCGATAAAAACATCCCATACGAATATGATGGAAAGCGTAATTACCGTGATCAGTGTAGACAAAGCAAAGCATCTGTCGGAAAGAGCAATATTCGAATCATATAAATATTTTTTTAACCTGTCATTCATGACTCTCACTCTCCCTCCGGTGCAAATTCAAGAATATCGTCATCTTCATTATCAGACGATGTATTATCGGCAGTACCGGGAATTCCAAGGACCTCCTGCATCCCCGAAGTCAGTGCTTTGTACTTATCCATAAGTGCCGGATGTTTTTCCTTTACGAAATCCAGGTTTCCTGCTTTCGCGGCTTCTTCCAGGGCTTTTGCATCTTCGGATACCCCGGATGCTCCGATCATCTTAGCCGTACTCTTAAGGGAATGAACGGTGATGGTATAATCCGAAAGGTTTCCGTTTGCAAGAGCTTTTTCCAGTGTATCTCTCTTGCCGTCAGAATCCTTTACAAACTGCGCAAGTAATGATTCATAGAACTCTCTGTCATTCTGGGAATAGTGAAGTCCCTGCTTTTCATCTATGCCAAGCTTTCCCAGAGGAGTCTCTGATAAAGCACCTGTTTTAACATCAGAGGCTGTTTTCTGTGCGGGTGCATCTGAAGATTCAACGCCTGCTGCAGGGGATGAAGCCGATACTTTTTTTGTAACCTTGGTAATGACAACCTTTGATACGGGAAGCACCTTCCTCATTACCCTCTCAAGTTCCGTAAGTTCAACGGGCTTACTTACAAATCCGTCAAAACCTTCCTTTATGAACATTTCCTTTGCGGTACTTACGGCGTTAGCAGTGAGCGCAACTATGGGCACATCCTCTCCCACGGTTTTCCTGTCGGCACGGATCCTCTTCATCGCTTCAATACCGTCCATACCGGGCATCATATGATCCATGAACACAATATCAAAGCGCTGCTTCTTGCATATATCAATTGCCTCAA
>ONTX01000070.1 GCA_900320825.1 uncultured Lachnospiraceae bacterium
AAATGGGTTTTCACCGGGTAGGACTTAGGTCTGACAGGACTTGCCTGTTTCTTTTTTTATTTCCAAAATATCATAAAGATATTTCTTTCCACTGGAGGCATGTCTTATAAGAATCCTTCCTCGAAAAATGTTGTAACGTTCTACATTTCCATCATCACCATATATTGGCAACGCAAATCTTGTATCATATCGATACCACCCGTTTTTAGCATCCCTTCTATGCTTTGATTTTCGATTATCTTCATAAACGCTGTTTGAAGCAATCTCAATCATTTCAGGAATTGCCTGAGCAGCATTGGCTTTAGCTTTAGCCACAGTCCCTTTTAGTTTTTTTGTATAAACAGAGCCGGCATACTCACTTGGAAGTTCCGACCCAATATAAATTATTTCATTATCTTCTGCTATAGAAAATATTTCGCCCACATAACGCTTTAAATACTTTTCTACATCTTCCCATTGAATGGATCTTTTTCCTTTGAAAATTATATCATTTATGACAACTATCTTATTACCATCAGCATCTTGTATCACAGAAACACTTCTTCTGGTTTTTCCCAAAAACTTTAGCTGATATGCTAACAATCTCGGAATATATTCCGGCGGCGTCCTTCTCCCTGCTTCCCAATCTTCTAACGTACGAACAGGGATACCCGTATGCTCCGAAAACGCCTTACGTGTCATCCCTGTGCTCTCTCGTAACTCTTTAATAGATTTTGCAATATCCATATCGTCACCTCGCATTGCGTTACTTAAGTAAACACTGTATCACAATTCAAATCTACGCGCAATGCGTGGTTTTGCATCAACACTTTAATACGGGTAGCATTCATTTGAATCATCAAATATCCAATACCCATCAGTGAAACTGCCAAATACCATATAGTTATCTCCAAAGAGAAAATCTCCGAGTTCCATAGCGTCGTCTGTTCTGCCATCTCTTATCGTTCCCGAGACATAAACTCCATTCTCAAATTCCGCATCAATGTACTCATAGAAAGGATCAAATCCCTCAAGATCATAATGATAATACTGGGATGATTTTAGCGAACCATTTACCAGGCCGTTCTTTACAGTCGCGCTCACATCGTAGTCCCAATCCCAGGCTCCTCCCTCACTTGGATTATAGTTCTGATGATAAAGATGTTGTTTTAAGTTCATTTCGCCTTCAAACATACCATTTGTGCACGGACAACTTCCGCATATTGCCTTAGATACTTCATGTAGATCAATATAATAATATGATACATAATAACCCATGCCGTTCTCGGGAATTAGATACAGACGGTATGCAAAATAACTCATATCTGCCGTTTCGGGATCTAACATTAACCTTATACAGATCCTGTAATCATCGTAAACAAACCTGAACCACTCACCATCTTTTGGAACACCTCTGAAACTATCTATGAGATAGTAATACATACTTTTAAATAATTCGAATTGATGATCTCCTTCAGAATACTGTTCATTCAAAGCAATTACGCTGTCAGTCCCCTCACCGCATGCTTCAATTATAGGATCCAAAAATCCGCAGATTTCAGAACTTGGTTTTATATTGTAATACGCGTGGTGCAAGACACCGTCCACAACAGTTTCAGGAACAGCCACTCTTGCCACACCGTCAGCTGAAGCGGTCAGGTCTTCTTCAGACCAGCCTGTAGCATTAATTACTTCTCTAAGCAGATCACCATCTTTATTAATAATATCTATTGCTTCAGAAGTTAAACTCCACGCATCAATTTCCTCAATTTCAACGATCCATTCCCCATCCACCTGAACAACCGACATCTTCTGTCCGGCTGTTACTTCATAGTTTTCATCAGTCTTATTACAATACACGGATACTATTCCGCTTGTGATGGTAACGGATTCAGGACCTACTGTGTTTGCCAGAATATAACCGGATGTTCCACGGATGCCGATGGACATTGTGGTTGTTTCTATCTCAAGGCTTTCATCATCTTTTAGTTTATCTGCAATATAGAAAAAAGTGCTGCCCTCTTCCATATTCAGTTTCATAGCTTTCCCGTACTTATTAAATCTTGCCCTGGAAAACTCAAGCATGTAAACAAAACGGTCAGTATCAAGGGAAACTACCGCTTTACTTCCTGCATTTGTATCAAGGATGTTACCGTCCTTCAGTTTTCCGCCAACTACCGCAGTCAGTTCTTTTCCGCTGTCATCGGTCAGACTGACGGATCCTTCAATTTCCTTGATCTTCATGGTGGTCGCCGTCATACGTCCGCTGAGGGTGATGATAATAACGATTATGATAATCAGAACGATTCCTAATATTGCTGCGATGATTGCTTTCTTTTTCACGATACCGTTACCTTCCAACTTTTTGATCAATGCTCTCTCTTGTAAATGCGTTCACTGTTATCGCCGTCAATGATATAGATCATTTCAATCTTGCCCTTGCTATTAAAGACAACGTGAGCCTCAGTTCCGTCGTCCAGTTTCCATACGTGGTAAATGATGCCTGAACCCCGGATGCCATAGGGGCCTATTTCTTCAACAATATCTTCCAGTGAACTTTCTTTGTCCAGATTCTCAAAATACTCTCTTGATGTTATCTTACGGAAAACCAGTTCATTATTATAAAAAGCTATTTTTCCTGTAGAATACTTATCCGGATACGTATATCGCTCCACGGTAAGGAGGCCGTCATCAAATTCCTGTATAACGTAGCTGTCTTTTTCATCTCCGATAGTATAGAAAACCTGATTGGCAACATCGTAGACAATTACAATGTCCCGAACAAGTCCGCTTCCGAACATAATGCCGGTTATAATATCATCTGACCCATCACCGGTAAAGTCATAAATTATATTCTGCTCAGGATATTCCATAGAATCCATACGCAAGCATACAGGATGCTTCGCACAGTAGCTGTCCAGATCTTTTATCGCCTGCTCCATCTCAGGGCTCAGCTGTGACTTTCCGCAGGCAGTTAACGATAAAATAGTAACTGCCGTAATAAAGGCTGTAGTTATCTTAGTGATTTTTTTCATAATACTAGTCTCAATTCCCCGGCATGGTAAACTCGGTATATTCATAGTCGGATTTTCCGTATATTTCCTGCCTTACAAGCTGGTCAAAATCCGTATATCCGCACAGGAACTGGTTTGCTATGAGTTCACTGCTGAAGGTCAGCTGCTCCGGAGCATAGTCAGAGCGGATGGTTCCATCCTCATTTTTTGAAATGTTTACGAAGCATGCCCCATCGTACATGGTGTAGTGTTCGGTGCGGTCATCAAATTCCTTGTCCCAGTGGACCTTGTATATGCTTATCAAAATGTTGTGTTCCTTCTCGTTTTCATCTTTTGCCAAAAGTAAATAGCTTGTCATATACTCGGGCTCTTCGTTCCACACCCAGTTATCATAAAACAAGTTTGTATTGTCCCATAACTGTACTCTGAAGGCCTCGTTGGCATTTTCTACAAAAAATTCATCCGAGGTGATCTCTTCAGGCGTCAGACGATAAGAAGCAAG
>ONTX01000216.1 GCA_900320825.1 uncultured Lachnospiraceae bacterium
TCCTCCAATGTGCTGTCATTATTACCGGGACAAAAGCTTTCGACACAGTTTAAAAAATCAGGATCTGCATTTTCATAAGCCTTTTCCAGGGTTCTTGAGAGCACATCCATTCTGATGAGATGTGCTTCACCTTCATCACAGACTCTGAAATCAGGATCGATATCAGCATCCCCGAAATGATTTCTTATAACATCAAGGCAAAAAGAATCTATGGTGGTTATAAGTGCGCGGTGTACCAGAGTGGTCTGTCTGCGAAGATGCTCATTATCCGGATCCTCATCCAGTTTTTCGTTTATCCTTTTCAGGATCCTCTCCTTCATCTCTGCAGCCGCCGACTGGGTAAAGGTGACAACAAGTATGCGGTCGATATCTGTGGGATCTTTTTCATCACAGACTATGGAAACGATCCTTTCAACCAGGACCGCGGTTTTTCCGCTTCCCGCAGCTGCACTTACAAGGAGGCTGGTGTTTCGGGCATTAATGATCTTTTCCTGTTCCGGCGTAGGGTTAAAAGCCATTACTCATCGCCTCCTTTCCCATCTTCTTTTCCATACTTTTTCATCAGTTCTTCTATAGCTTCTTTTCTCTTAAGCTTCTTATCATCCGCAGTCTTGTAACCGGGGATTTTGGGATCCATTCCGCAGGCTGCAAGGTAAGGACAATATTTACATGCACTCCTGTAAGGTTTGACACTGATGCGTCCTTCCGTTATTTCGATTGCTTCTTTTTTAACGACACTAACAGCCTCGTCAAGGATCATCTGCATCACTTCGGGAGGCAGTACCCTGCTGTACTGATCAAAGCATCCGTCATTTTTGATGGTCACAGGATAAAAGTCGGAAGAAGCCTTAGGATTCATTCCCTCAAAAACACTATCGAGCATCTTAAGAGCCCCGGGATCACTGCTCATTTCACCCTTTGGCTTTAATTTGGAGATCCTGTCCTTATCGATCTTTTCCAGTGCATCGGTATTTTTTACATCAAGGAGAGGATCCTGAATATGGAAATATATCATTGCAGCAGGCTCTGCACCTGTGTCTTCTTTTTCCTTATACATATAAAGAGGAATCTGAATCTGGCGGCCGTCCATGAGCATTGAAAGATCAATGTCCTTATCACCTGATTTGTAATCAACCACCTGGACATATTTTTTGTCACCTTCCGTTGCAATGTCCACTCTGTCGATAATGCCTCTCATGCGGAGCTTTCTGCCATTTTCAAGGTCGATATCCATATTAAAGGGCTTTTCAAATGAAGTGGGAACAAAACTTCCCGCCTTAAGCTGCTCCCTTATAAAAAGCACGGAACGAAGGGCAAGCCTCGAAAGCCTGGAAATGTTATATTCGTTTCTCTTGCTGGCATAGTAAAGACTGCTTCCGAAGGATGCCGACTTTTCGTATGCTATATCCGGAATGACACTCTTCGCATACTCATCCGTAAATGTGGTCCATGACAGGCCTTCAACAGAAAGTCTGTCCGAAAAACTCTTAAGGATATCGTGGGCAAGGCTTCCTGCATCCGAGCTTTCTATCTCAAAACTTTCCGTCGGTTTTATCTGCAGGGTAAAATTGAGAAAATATCTGTAGGGGCATCCGGCATAGGTTTCAAGAGAACTAACGCTGCCCTCAACCATCTCGGGATAAAGTTTTTCCACCACATCATCTGCAAGAGGATTATCAAGATATCTCTTATAAACAGAATCCGTAATATCATCCCTGACCCTTTCCCCGTCAAGGGAAGCATAGAGAGCAAAGACCGATCCGTCTTTTTCTTCACCCATCCCGGTATCCGCATATTCTCTCATGAGACGGGAAAGGATTATGGCCGCGTCCTTTTTTCCCGCAACCGATTCCCATATCTCAAGTTCCTCGGGTCTTATGACCTTTGCGGTATAGGGCAGGATCTTTTTTATCACGGGGATAAGATATGAGGGACGGGTGGATTTTCCATCGGTCCTGACTCTTGAATAAGAAACAAAAAGCATTTCCGAGGGTTTGCATATATTCATATACAGGTACTGACGCTGTATGAACATTTCCTGTGCAGGCGTAGGAGCAAGTTCAATTCCCTGCTCTGAGAGA
>ONTX01000021.1 GCA_900320825.1 uncultured Lachnospiraceae bacterium
ACCCCTTAGAGAGTATGAGGTAGATAGGAATGGTGTGTAAGAGCAGTAATGCTCTCAGCTGACATTTACTAATAGGTCGAAGGCTTAATCTTATTAAGGTTGCAGATAATTCGGATTGTTCGGGTTCGGTTTTGAAGGAACGAAAAAAATATTTGCGGCGGTTCCCCTTTTTTGGGGAATTTGTTGTATAATGGATTTCTTCTTTTTTATTCCTCAATAGCTCAGTCGGTAGAGCATTCGGCTGTTAACCGAAGTGTCGTAGGTTCAAGTCCTACTTGGGGAGTTTACATGGCTCCGTGGTCAAGAGGTTAAGACATCGCCCTTTCACGGCGGTAACACGGGTTCAATTCCCGTCGGAGTCACTTTTTTAATTCTTAGGGATCCTTAGCTCAGTTGGTTAGAGCAACCGGCTCATAACCGGTCGGTCCTGGGTTCGAGTCCCCGAGGATCCACTTTGGCCCAGTGGCTCAGTTGGTTAGAGCGCCGCCCTGTCACGGCGGAGGTCATCGGTTCAAGTCCGTTCTGGGTCGTAAAAAAAAGAGCGATAAAGCTCTTTTTTTATTGTCTTATTTTTGTTTTTTTTGATATAATTATTTAGTGCATCTCTAAACATTTTTGTGAGGGCGTTAGCATGGTTGAAAATATTTTAGGTAATTTTCTTCTTGAAATCGGGAAGATTGATAAACAGCAGTTTTATCGTCTTTTAAAAGAGCATGATGATACCAGGGTTAAGCTTGGTCTGATTGCTGTTGAAGAGGGAATGATGACTCTTGACCAGACTACCGAGGTCAATATCCTTCAGTCTGCAATGGACCAGAGATTCGGTGATATTGCCGTAGCAAAGGGCTATCTTACCGATGAACAGGTTGATTACCTTCTTAAAAAACAGGGAAATCCTTATCTTACTTTCATTCAGAGCCTTATCGATGAAGAGATAATCCAGATGGGTGAGATGGATTCCATTATGGAGCAGTTAAAGCAGAAGAACGGTTTTACCGACGAACAGCTTTCTGATCTTAAGAGCGGAGATGTTAACCGTATCGTACCTATCTTCCTTCCTGAAGAGTGCCAGAAATATTCTGCTATCGTTGGTACTGTAATCAGAACTCTTATAAGACTTGTTAACAGAAATACATATATAGGAACCGCAGAGATCGTGGATGATTTTCCTTATGAGAATCAGGTTAACCAGGCTCTTGTATGGGAAGAAGGCCTTATAGACGGATTCTCAGAGGGTGATGGCGGTCTTGTGGAGATGTGTTCGGTTTTCGCACATGAGGACTTTGAAACTATCAATGAAGATTCCCTTGATGCAGCCGGAGAACTTCTTAACTGTGCAAACGGATTGTATGTATCTTCGCTTTCAAGGCGCGGAATTTTCCTGGAGATAACTCCTCCCAATTACGAGAAATGTTCCGATGATGTTAAGCTTTACAGTGTATGCAGGGTTCCTGTTTATCTTACAGACAAGAAATTCTACTTCAATGTTGCTGAGGTTAAATAATTAAGAGGTATAGATAAATGTCTTTAGCAAAAGTATTGATCGTTGACGATTCAAGAACATCAAGAAAACTTATGCGTAACATCCTTGAAAGCAATGATTTCGAGGTATTGGATGAGGCATGTAACGGAGAAGAGGCCTGGACTAAGTATAAAGAGCTTAAGCCGGATCTTGTAACTATGGACATTACTATGCCTAAAATGGACGGTGTAGAGGCTTTAAGTCTCATCAAGAAAGAAAATCCCGACGCAAAGATCATTATGATCTCTGCTGCCGGTCAGCGTGAGAAAATGGTTGATGCCCTTAAGAGAGGGGCTGATGATTTTGTCACAAAACCCTTTGAAGAGGAAAAAATCATCAGCACACTTAAAGAGGTTTTAAAACTCTGATTGACAATGTGGTTCAATCGTAATAAAATAGTCACGTTGTGTTGAAAATGTGCGCGTAGCTCAGCTGGATAGAGCGTTTGACTACGGATCAAAAGGTCGGGAGTTCGAATCTTCTCGCGCACGCTGGTTAAAGGTCCTGAAAGTCTTGATTTATGAGGCTTTCGGGATTTTTTTTGATCCAAACTCCTTGACACTTGCTTGACACTCCGATATTTTGGGGCGTTTCTTAAAATCTCGTCTGCAATGATTAGACCCGAGATTGCACCGTATCCTGCAAGAAATGCGAAGGATGAGCCGAGGAATGCGGGAACTTTTCTCTTCGAGATTAAATGGAATAAAAGAGTACCGAGACCGACGAATAAAAGAGTAGCGGAAACGCTGAGGCCGGTGCCGTCTCAGATAAAACTTGCCATATACAAAGGCAGAGTGATTAAACCTGAATCACTTACGCCTATGTTTCCGTCAATGAATTTATACCCGCAGGAAATGTTTTCATTTTTTTCAATAAGTGATTTTATTGATCTTGAACGATTGTTTCCGCCTTTGATCTCAATAGGTAATATTTTTCCATCTTTTTGTATCAATATGTCGATCTCAAGATGCGGATTATCTTTTTTGTAAAAAAATAATGAGTATCCTTTTTTGTACAGAGCATCCGCAACGGCGCATTCATAGATACCGCCTTTTGAGTTTCCGGCTATTGTGTTTTCGACAATATATTGCTTGAAATGATAGTCTTTCATTGCAATCAACAATGTAAGATCGGTGGTATAAGCTCTGAAAAAATCGTTTCTTGCGTAATCCGACAGATCAAATCTTACATCGGTAACTAATTTGCTCATATGTATTATATCGGCTCGTATCAGCCAGTCTATGCTGCTGTAATATTTTTGGGCTCTTGCACCATGCTCAATCTCTTTATATTGGAATTTGTGGTTTTCCTTATCCAGAACCTGGCCTGCCAGAGAAAGGTAGCATTTCTCAGCCTTTACTTTTTCTTCCGCAGTTGCATAGTGGGCAATATCATACTGATATCCCTGAAGGATATTACGCTGAATTGTATCAACTTCTCTGAAGTCTTCGGTGTATATATACTTTTGAACTGCTTCCGGCATCCCTCCGACAGCAATATATTGTCTGAAATAGGACATCATCTGATTGTTGATGGCTTCCGGGACAGCTTTTTGTGATCCCCAAAAACCGCGGACTGCATCGATCATATCCGCTTTTATTCCTTTAGCCCAGAGGAATTCTTCGAAATCGAGACCATACATTTTCAGATAATCAACATAACCAACAGGATATGATGAAGCTCTTTTATAATCAATTCCTAAGAGTGACCCCGAAGCTATCACGTCATATCGGTTGTCGGTAGCCCAGAATTTCAACGAAGTAATGGCTTCCTCGCATTCCTGGATCTCGTCCAGAAAGATAAGCGTTTTACCGGGCGTAATGGCTTTTTCCGGATATCTGAAGCGTATTGCAAGAACCATATTGTCAACATTCAGATCATTGGAAAAGATCTCTGAGGCAGACGGGGTTTCCTTGAAGTTGATTTCCAAAAGTTCGTCATAATTTTCCTCAGCAAACTTTCTTATTATATAAGTTTTTCCAGTTTGCCTTGCACCCTGAACTATAAGGCATTTCTTATTTTTTTTCTTTTTCCAATCAAGAATCTTATCAAGAGCCTTTCTTTTTAACATATTTACCTCATGTATAAGCGATAATGATTGCAATAATAGCTTCACTGATGCAAAAATGTCTTTACATCAACATTTTAGATATATAAAATGTTGACTCATCAACATTTTCTTAATTTTATATCCGGAATACGTATTAGTCAAGTAAGTCTACAGCTAAGATCTGTTAATGGATGCTGCCGGTATAAGAAACAATTATTTGCAACCGGATCACCACATGCATATCTCTTGATACCGTAAGAACATCTCTGAATGTGCTCGAAGAAAATGGCAATCGGTGTGTCTCCAATATGATATTGGAGCATTTCAAATTAATCTTGAAATGATATAGAAAGGGCGCTTCAGTTGATGAATTGAAGTGACATGGTGTAGGTAGTCAGAGAGGGCTTCTTATCATTTTTGACAAGAATCCCACAAAATGTTATTATAACTAACAGAAAAGGATGCCACCGGCAACGGTCAGGCTTCCCCAAAATAGTTACGATAGTAGCCGCTCAGTTTAGCAGACCGGGGCGGCTATTTTCGTGTAATATTGTTGCGTCCGATGGCGTAGCCCAGACCGAACGCTGTCAGCACAAGGCTGATCACTGCGATTAATCCTTCTAACGTCAACATCTGCATTGCCCTCCTTTCCGGTGAAGACTAGGTGCATGCACCAGTACAACAGTTCCAGTCCGGAGGGAAAATATTCACTTAAATATTCGACCTCCGAACAAAATGGGAGGTCTGACCGTCCACCACGCTTTCGCGCCAAAGGGTGACATCCTATGCGAGAAAGTCTATCACAGACTATTTGGTATTGTGAATCGAACAAAATATAAAAAATCTAAACTGTTTAACTGGACCAAACATGGACCAAATATAAAAGACGCCTTCCAAATGCCCGTGTTTACTGGGGCTCAAAATGACGGCCTAGTTCGAATCTTCTCGCGCACGCTCTTAAAAATGAATCGGCA
>ONTX01000328.1 GCA_900320825.1 uncultured Lachnospiraceae bacterium
AAGTTTTCATTTCCCAGTGGTTTAGCCGTCAGTTTGAATATCACGCAACCATCCGGGCATACAACGGTTTTCGAATATTCTCCATCGCCTCCGACTTTGGTAAGATCTCCGCCACTTCTGACGGCTTCCATCAGAGGATACAGCATCATCATTGTCTTTGAGCAGATTCCGTAGCCATCACTGTTAACAGGGCATCCGTATGTACATTTATATACATCACCTATCTCTTCTCCGTTTCGGCAATATCTCTCTGTGTGGTCACCGTGCACAAATCCCGCTACTTCTATCGTAAATTCATATTCTTCGTCATACCATTTTTTCATATTATCCCTCCAACTAGTAATTGTTTCCGAGGTTATTACTTCAAAGCGTCTAAACGATTAAATATAATCATAAAAAACTATCGGCACCGTCTTGTCATAACAACGGAAATTTAGACATCTATGTTATAAAATTTAGTTATGAGAGTTTGTGGTTTCCTCTATCGATACGTATCAAGTGGATGTCGCAATTTTTGCGACATCCACTTGACCACTTAATTCTTAGCTTTATTCATATCTATCATCTCTTTAATGTATTCTTTCTTTTTATCAAAAGTCATAGGAGCACCATGTTTCATATAACAATATCTTACATCTGCTTTTTTGTATTTTTCGTTGTTTTCATCAAAATATTCGCCCAATTGAATATTTATTTGGTCTTTTACATAATCCTCATTATCATTTTCTGATAACCCGGTTCCTTCAACAAATAGAAAACCCATCCACAAACAATCTGCAGCACCCTTTTCCGGAATTATGAAATCATTTATTTCCTTGGACCATGACTTATCGATTAACCCATATTCCAGAAGGACACGTGCTCTTCGCAAGCACTCTTTAACAATATCTATATTGTTTTTGCTCTCGTAAATACTATTATAGAACTTAATATAGTGCTTCATCAGACTGTTTTCGGCATCTTTATCCATACTTTCGCCGGCATATTTCAGTTCAACCAACCCGAAGCCTTTTCCATCAAAGACGATTAAATCCGGTTTATGATTATAATTGCGTTCTTTATCAGTAATGCAAAATTCCATATCCGTTATAATCCAATTGGATTCACTTTTTTTCATTCCCATGTATTCTTTGAGCAAACTCGTCTGAACTTTTCTTTCACCAGACTCTTTTCCATTCAGGAATTTAGAGAATGTAGCTGCTGCACAATAATCTAAATATTTTCTGCCTATCTTACCGGCTTTATTATTGTTTATGTTCAAAATACTTTCCCATATTTCTGAAGGTTTTGTTAATATATTCAAAAAATCAACATTTAACCCATCAAATAAATACTGATATGTAATTTCCCCGTCTTTTATTATCTTTTCTTCCCGTAATTTTTTGTTTTTTGAAACATCAACTAAATCATTTTTGTATTTTTTCTTCATTTTTTGACACAATGAATATGCTTGTTTTTTTCCATCAACATATAATCTGCAAAGATACTTATTGAAATCTGGTGATATGAGATCTTTTCTATCATAAGCTTCATTTGATTGTTTTATTACACCAACAACTCCTCCATAACAATAAATCCTCAGTCCCCATTTATTTCCTGAAGGTCCGACTATAACAAACGGTTTATCAGGTGAAGCATCAACGCAGTCAACTTCATAATTATTTATTATCTTTATAAGCTCTTTTATGGTTTTTTTATCCATTGCTACTCCCTTCACAAAAACAACAAAATCATATCATTTTTCATCGTATTCATTATCCCAAACAAATAATCTCATTGTCTTCTGCTTTTATAAAAGAATACTTTTCCAGTCCAAGTTCTTCAAATTTTTCCGGATGCTCAGTATGAATCGGTATAATGGATTTTTTAGGATCAACTGTTTGGATCATTTTCTTAATATCCTTTGGTGTGGCGTGACCGCTGGTATGATATCCCAATTCTCTTCTGTTCTCAGGCCATCCGTAAAACAAGTTGCCAAGGTCCTTGTCATAATAGGATTTACTTTTCTCTAGGTATCCATTCCACATTGAATAGATTAGTAGCGGATCATATTTCTTAAACATATCAATTCTTTTTTTATAGGCTTCCGATGTTCCGATAAGCATCAGAAACCCATTTTCTTCCATATATTGAGGCTGTGTCATACCCAGTTTGGGATTATACCTGTTCACCGATTCAAACTTGTATGTTTTCTTAAAACCAAATCTGTGATCCTTTATTACATCTCTATATAGTTGAATTTGGTCATAAACATAATAATTTACATAAAAAGCTTTCCCGTTTTTCATCGCAGCATTAGCAAATGAAGCAAGGCTTTCAACATTTGTTGAGGAACAGATCAAGAAGGCGTATTTGTTTTCCGGTTTAGAGAGCAATTCTGTTGCTTTTTGCTGCAATTGAGTCTCAGTTATTACTATCTCATCAAATCTGCTCATCATAGTACCTTCTGTAATAAGCACATCAACACTAATTCCATTCAGGATCTTTTCAAGTTTTTTAAAAAATCCTGAACCAAGTCTTCCGTGAGTACGATAATCACCTGTATGTACTATAATTTTCCCCTCTGCTTCTATAACAAACATATAAGCATCATATGCGGAATGATCAACCATTATTGGCGTTATTCTAAAATCGCCAATTTCAAATGTATTGTTATCTGTAAATGTTACAGTTCGTTTTTCATTTTTTAATATATCAAGATATCTTTGATGCCGCCCAATATATTCATCTCCTCCATCACTAAATTTCATAAGTGCTTTGTGAATATTAATAAGTACTTCCTTTGCAACGCCACCCATCCTCAATTCAATTATTTTTCCATTCTGATTTTTTTCAGGAATATACTCCAAAAGCCCCATATGATCCCCATGATAATGCGTAAACAAAACAGCATCACAGTAAGAATGAGTGATCATATCAATCATTTTGGCATCAGTAGAGTTATCAGGATCTGCATTCAATTCAGATCCGAAATCGATAAAGATATGTGTGTTTTCTGTATAGATTTCGGTAATGCTCCCACCTATACAGTGGGAGCCCCTGTGTATCCTGATATTAACCATTACTTTTCTCCGCGATGATAAACCAGCACTGAATTTCTGCCGTATTCTGTCAGATCATAAGACATCCCGTGTTCATCCATGAAACTCTCAAATTCATCAACTAGATAGCTTGCCGTATCATCATCAGTTCCCCAATAAAGAGGGTCCCATATATCTGCAGGCATCTGTATATATGCTATAGGCTCCTCACCTTCACGGACCAGTTCGCTTCTGTCATCGAGGTATTCCTTAAGGGTTCCGATATTTGACGAGCACTCATCAACTATCTTACCGAGGTCTGCAGATTTCAGATTCTCCTTATCAAAAACGGCATACAGATCAATTCTGGTGTCTTCATAAACAAAGCCACCATAGCAGAGGCTGGCATACAGTTCATCAACACCTTCCTGTACCTCAATCAGAAACTTTATATAGTCTATGGCAAATTCTTTGATCTCATTTCTATCCATATGTTCATCCTCCTGTATTATCAATTTGTTATGTACTGATATTAACATGCGAAAAAACTGTTTGCGTCAAACGAGTGTCGTATACTATTATTAATATAAATAAATAACTATAAATAGCAGAGATAAAATGGCTAAAAACGGAATCTCAAAAATCTCAAGACAATTACAGATATATTATACAGTTTTCGGAATAAAAAATGGTGCTGTTTATAATCAGACCGAACTCATGAATGCTTTTGGCATTTCGCTCCGAATGTTGCAGCGAGATCTCAAGGATCTGCGTGACTGCGGTCTTATTAACCTGAAATACGATAAAGCAAATGACAAATATATTGTTTTGAAAGAGGCTGTTTTCGACGAAACCGCAGGCTTACAAAGAAAAAGGCATCTAATCCGCCTTTATCGCCTGGGCACCCTGATAATCAACCTTTCCAGTATCGATTCCGATGAGTTTGAACGATACGAAAACGGCGTTGAAGAATTCAACGAATTTCTGGAAGACGCTTTAAGCGATCCGGAAAACAATACTCCGGAAGACATCGAGTATATGCGGGAATTCTATATACCGGACATTGAATTCTCTAATCTGAAAGCTGAATACTATGAAATGTTTCCTGATAGTAACGAAAGAACCCGGCAACGGGATTTCGAGGAAATGAACCGTGCCGGATTCGAAATTTATTACAGCAGAAAATACAGGTCTTTCATCTATC
Organism: uncultured Lachnospiraceae bacterium; assembly: GCA_900320825.1. GTDB lineage: Bacteria > Bacillota > Clostridia > Lachnospirales > Lachnospiraceae > AC2028. The sequence goes on from ONTX01000328.1 coordinate 4,225, forward strand.
ATCCGATGAAAGAAAGCCCCTCCTGATAGGCTTCGGGATAATACATTTTATAGTATGCCAGCCTTACTGCCATCATCGTATATGAAACAGCGTGTGCTTTAGGGAAAAGATATCTTATCTTTTTGCATGCCTGTATGTACCAATCAGGGATTCCGGCTTCTGTCATTAGTTTCATTTGATCTTCCTTAAGCCCACGTCCCTTCCTTACAGATTCCATGATCTCATACGCATCATTCTTTTCCAAACCACGATCCATAAGATAGATCATGATATCATCCCGGGAGGCAATACAATCACTCAATTTTATTGTCTTGTTCTTTATCAGCTCATCCTGGTTATTATTCCAAGCATCCGTTCCATGACTTAATGCACTGATCTTAACCAGATCTTCAAACGACTTGGGGGCTGTTTCTTTAATGATCTGACGTACATATTCCGAGCCAAATTCGGGAAGTTCATCTATCAGTGCTGTGTTAACATCGCATATCATATCCAGGGTTTTCTTATCATCCAGCGGAATATCTTCTATCCGAACTCCTGTTTTTTCCTGAAGAAAATGTAGCAGTTCATATTTATCATGACCAAGAATAGTCAGTTTCAATAAGTTGTCACAGATATCGTGATACTCAAAATGAGTAATGATCTTATCACCGAAATACGGATGGTCTAATGGAGTGAAAGAAACGATGTCCTCACCTTCAGGGCAAACAATGATGCCACCGGGATGTATTCCGTTTCCTTTCTTCGCCCCGATTAATGCCTTCACTTGTTCCTTTTTCGTGTCACTATCCGGCTGATTTTTTTCTGTTTTATAATGTTTTTCAACAAGTTTTTCAGCATATTCAGCCGTAATCGTTGCTATGGTCCCTCCATAACATGTCTCTCCCACTCCGGGCAGTTCCTCTATATAATTCTGAACTGTTTCCTGTATTACCGGGGAAACATTTATTTCTATATCCGGCTCCTTATCCAGGTTAATTCCCATAAAGACTTCGGTGGGTAATTGATAACCACCGGATTCAGGAGAAAGCGGATTAATCTCTGTTATACCGCAAAGACAGGCCACCAGCGAAGAACCGACAGATCCACGGAAACCCACGGGATACCCCTCGTCCAGAGACTTCTTAACAATCTGTCTCCATATCATATAAACACCTGCGTACCCGTTCTGACAAATAGCATTTAGTTCCCTCTCTAGTCTTTTCCTCACCTCGATGTTCGGCTTGTCGCCAAACAGTTCTTTAACCCGGCTTTTACATATTTCCGAGAGGTTTTCTTCTGCATTAGGATACTCAGGCCAGTACTTACCTACTCGCAGAGGATTGACATATTTAATCTGCTTCTCAATGTTTGTATTGATTGCAGGGTACTCTTTACATTTATCATCAACAGAGCATATTATTAATCCCTCACTGTATTTCTCAAGTATCGCCTTAGGTATCATAGGTGTTTTGTTATTGCAATACTCCAGACACGAAGCAGTAACTATCTTATAAAGATTTCTAATCCCAATATCATTCTTAGCATAGATCAGCATAGTGAAAACTTTTCCTTCTTCTGTAAGCATATTTCCTTCAAGTCCATAAATAACCTTCAGAAAAGCATCCTGAACAGCCTCTTTCCCAGTATTTCGACATTCCTTCTGATATTTTTCCCAAAGTCTGCTCCATTCCCGATAGGCCTCAGGAAATGCCTGAACATTTCCACAGTCAGTAATAGCTATTGCCTTAAATCCATTATCATATGCATGTTTAACAAGTTCCTTTGGAGAAAGCTGCCCTTTTTCTCCTGACATTTTTGTATAACAATGAATGTCTATCATTCCTTTATTTCTCATGACTCACCTCCGTATTTGTTATCCTTTTTAAACCTGTTCCATTAACCGCTGCATCTGATACAGTTCAAAATCCTGCCGGAACATACGCAAATGATCATCAAGTACCATCCAGTATAATTTACTTCCGAAAAGCCACATGGGGCGATAAAGATACAGGTTCCCGGAATGATACTGGTTAATTGCATCCTTCACGATCATCCTTATGGTACTTTCATTTTCCAGAGAAAACTTTCCGGATCCGCCCATTTCCATGCCGGTGCTAATCTCCGGCACTTCCTTTATTTTTTCCCATGCTCTTTTCCAGTTGTCATGTTTTATATCATCGAGTTCAAATACAGTGTTTTCATATTTTTGCATGATCACCGGATAGATAACTTTTCTCAAATACCAGTTATATGAATCCTCATCACGGATAGCTGAAAGCATTTCGTCCATTTCATCCATGTCCGTCATTTCCGTAACCATAAATTCACCTGAATAATAAACGGACAGAGGCTGGTCGGAACTATACCAAGAATTTTTGGATTCACGATATCTCTTTGCTTCTTCCAATCCATTAATAAAAACCGTGAGGCATTGAAGAGCAACGCGTTCATCCCGTGGATCATCGTATATGAACATCTTGAAAAGGTTCTGTATGGGAAGCTTCTCTCCCGGAATACTGATGGCAATAACCGCTTCCATTGCTACAGGTGCAACCTCATTGCCCATAAACCTTTCAATCAGATCATACGCTTCAAGTAACCCTGCATAGCTTCTAAAGGGTTTCATTCTGGTGAGATAATTCCGCTCGATAAAATCACGAAGAAACATACATACAACGCGAAACTTTTTTTCAGTGTCCCGTACGATTTCTTCACGCTGATCCTTTTGATCCACCACAAGGAAAGGTCTGTGCCCCGTCATCTTATATATCCTACTCAGGATCTTTTCATTATCGGAAAATAATGCATTTGTTTTATCCATCAGATCGTTATACATCAAATAGTGATCCATTATCATACCTCCCTGCAAAACCTTCTAACCTCATCTGTTGTCGTTTTGATCACAACACTTTTTGCCCCTTCATCATCCAGAAAATGACGAATTATCCGTTCCCGATTTTTGTTATCATTTTCCAGACTGTAATGGCCTATTGAAGCCTCTACTTCAACACTTTTTCCGTCAACAATGACCATATATATCATCTCTGCACCTCCATCTTGTATACGGAGTGTAGCATAAAGCATTACATCCATGCGTCAAAGGAGTGTCGTATCGAAAAAGCGCACGCAATAATGCGGGCGCTTTTACTATTACAGATACGTCTGTCGTTATATATAATTATTTAAAATAGGTAAAACCGTGGTATCACGTTCCGAAAAAATACCTGCGTTGCTTACATACATCCATTCATCATCTTCCTAACACCGTCAAAGAATCAGGCTCAACATGACAACGCAAAAACAGGATCTCAACGCCTGCTTTTTTGGCATCTTCAAGTGCTGTCCCAAACTCCGGATGAGTTTCTGCATTTGCCCTGACTTCCTTTACTCCATCCATCTGTATAACAAAAGTAAGTATAGAATTAAATCCGGCTTTCTTTGCTTTGATCAGTTCTCTGATATGCTTTACACCTCGCTCAGTCGGAGCATCGGGAAAATACCCGACACCGTCTATCTCCAGGGTACAGCCTTTGACTTCCATCAGATACTTGTATTTTCCCTGCTCCATATAAAAATCAATACGTGAATCACCATAGGTGTATTCCGGTATCACGACATCGTATCCACTGGACGAGAGCCATTCCTTTACCACCTTATTCGGAGCCTGACTGTCTATATTAAATAGAATTCCGTTGCATTTTCTTACAGCTATCAGATCATATTTTGTTTTACGGTCCGGTGTTCCCGGTGCTGTCAGCCACACTTCACATCCGGGTATAAGCAGTTCTTTGCAACGGCCCGTGTTTTTTACGTGTACTATTTCCCTCCGCCCATCGATGTCCACTTCTGCAATAAATCTGTTAGGCCGGTTTATGAACTTTGCCTTGGTGACATTATCGTACTTCATACCTTAATCACTCTTTTTTAATCGCATCCGACTTTCGATATGTCACTTCCAAAAGACTGATATTAAGAACCGCAAATATCAGAAGATACACCGGCATAACAGCTATTCCGATCTTTTCCTGCAAAATGCCAAATACCATGGGCATAAATGTACTGCCCAAATAAGCAGATGCCATCTGAAGACCGATTGCTGCCGCCGAGTAAACTTTTCCGAAGTTAACGGGTGTCATATGCTGTATCGAAGGATATACGGGCCCCATTCCGGTTCCTATGATCACAAATCCCGCAGCAGTTACCATATAATGCATCCCCGGAATGAACAGGATCATGATACCTATAAACTCCACGACTATACCAATCCTGATAAGAAGCCTGTCACCAAGCTTATTTGACACAAATCCTGATATCAGTCTTCCCAGCATCAGGCCTCCGAATATAAGTGATCCGAAGGATGCTATGAGTTCATCGGAAAGCCCTGCTTTCGTTCCGGCAAAATAACTAGGTGTCCACAAAAAGCAGGTAGCCTCACCGGAACAGTAAGCAAAAAAAGCAATGAGAGTCGGTATAACTCCCGGCACTTTCAGCGTCTGTCTAATACCCGCACTGTTTTTGATATCTTCCTCATCAGAGCTATCTTCTGTTTTCTTCCACAAGGGAAGTGAAATAATACATACAAGCAGTATTCCGGCCTGAACAAAAGCTGTCCACCTATAGCCTTCATTCCACCTTGCTCTGCTCAGCGCCAGAGCCATGATATAGGGACTTATCACAGCACCCACACCGTAAAAGCAGTGCAGAAAACTCATGGCAGAACCCGAATAATGGTTCGCAACATAATGATTTACTGATGCATCGATGGCCCCTGCACCAAGTCCGTATGGGATTGCGATAAGAAAAAGCATCCAGTATTCTTTTGATACCGAAAAACCCAGAAGTCCAAGTATTGTCAAAAATATGGAAAAGATGACGATCCATTTGGTATGAAATCTTTTGATAAGTCTCGGGCTGAAAAGGGCAGATATTATCGTCATAAAAGATATGGTCATTGATACATAACCTGCATATGACGAGGGCACATTAAACGCGATCTGCATCTTCGGCCAGCCCGAACCAAGAAGAGAGTCCGGAAGACCCAGACTTATAAAAATAAGATAAATAACTGCCAATAACACAGATCCCATATTTATCTCCTGCAAAGATCCTTTACTATTTCTCCTGCGATAAGCAGTCCCGCTACAGCAGGCACATATGCGGTGCTCCCGGGAGTGCTCCTTCTTTTCGAATGCAATGTTTGTTCTTCACCGGCAGACATATCCTCTACAGGCTGAACCGGCTTTTCATCGGAATATACAACTTTCAGTTTTTTGACATTCCTTTTTTTTAATTCTCTGCGCATGACTTTTGCAAGAGGACAGACATCTGTTTTATAAATATCGGCGATCTTTAATCTGCCGGGATCAAGTTTGTTTCCCGCGCCCATGGCACTGATGACAGGGACTCCCGCACTCTGCGATCTCATAATGATCTCGATCTTTGCAGTCACGGTATCTACGGCATCTACCACATAGTCATAATCGGCAAAATTAAAATCATCCGCATTTTCGGGCAGGAAGAAACACTTATGGATCTCTACCTTCACATCAGGATTGATATCAAGCATCCTGTCCCGCATGACATCCACTTTATACTTCCCGACAGTTGATTCGGTTGCAATGATCTGACGGTTAAGATTTGAAAGACACACTTTGTCATCATCGATAAGATCGAAGGCTCCTATCCCGCTCCTGACCAAAGCTTCGCAGACATAACCTCCGACTCCGCCTATACCGAAAATCGCAACTCTCTTACTATTTAAAGTTTCTATTGAATCAGAGCCAAGCAAAAGCCCGGTTCTTGCAAAACGTTCTGACATAGAAAAAATACTCCATTTATATTTATGTTTTCTTCAGTCTCCTGCCCTTCTGTGCAGTTTTTAAGCCGCAAGGCTATTATATGATATAATCAAGTATGTTGCACACCAATTCTTTAATCTAAAAAACGGATAATAAGGAGATTAAAATGCTTTTTACCCTGGCACTGATACCGGTCATAATACTTTTGATCATCATATATAAAAGAGATAAAAAAGAAAAAGAGCCCATGGGCCTTCTCATGGGGCTGTTTTTTGCGGGTATGGGAACCGTTATCTCCGCCATTATCATAGAGGGCATAGGAGAAGTGATATTTAACCTTATCATTCCATATGATTCCTTTATCAAAGAGTTTCTCTCGGCCATGCTCATAATAGGTCCTGCCGAGGAACTGGGTAAATACACGGTTCTGAGACTGATAACATGGAAAAATAAGAATTTTAACTACAGCTACGATGCCATCGTATATTCCGTGTTTGTCTCACTGGGATTTGCGGCCCTGGAAAACATCGCATATGTATTTATAAACGGATTGGGCATTGCCATTCTCAGGATGTTCACAGCCGTCCCCGGGCATGCGGCTGACGCCGTATTTATGGGCTATTTTTACAGCAAAGCCAAATATGCCCATGTTATCGGAAAAAAGGACGAGTATTCGAAAAATATCGCACTTACCATACTTGTTCCCACAATCCTTCACGGCTTTTACGATGCCATCATACTGGGAGGAACATCCACTGAAAACGTTCTCCTCATGGGATCCAGTATCCTTTTGTGGGGTGCATATGTAATAGTTCTTTTCGTATTATCGATCATTCTGGTTATCAGGTCATCAAAGAATGATTTCTGTATAGTTACATTGCCCGGTAATATCCAGACCGTCTATAATCCTTCAGTCATGGACATGTGGGTGTGCAGTTGCGGAACTTCCAACAATCTGAATTTCTGCTCAAAATGCGGTCAGATCCGTCCCGTGGGAGATCTCTGGTACTGCCCGGTTTGCGGAGTGCCATCTTCTTACAATTTCTGCGGGTGCTGCGGTGCTCCCAAGCCCTGATTAATACTTATTTAAGATTTTATTAACTTGCCAATCCGCCCTTTTACTAATATCATTAATAATGTAAGCGGTATCATAACTACAAAAATAATTTATTTACATGGCAATACATAAACGTAAAAAAATAGCTGTTCTTATCGGTCATCCCGAGGAACATTCTCATGAGCAGTTTCTTAAGGGTTTTCTTGGCGAAGCCTTTAAGCTTGATTACGATGTCGTAGTCTTTGCCATGTATGTCAAATATCAGCGAACTCCGGAAAGAAATTACGGAGACTCCTCTATTTTCGAACTCATCAATTATGATAAATTCGAATGCGTTGTCGTCCTGGGTGACACGCTTCAGATCAAAGGACTTCCCGAGAAGATTGAAGAACGTCTTCATGAAAACTATAACGGGAAAGTCATCTTCGTTGACAGAGACAGTAAGTATTTCCCTTCAATACATATCGATAATTACACTCCCGAAAAGCTAGTAATAGATCATCTGATTGAAAAGCACGGTATCAAAGATATTGTGTTCCTGACCGGAAAACAGTGGCATCCCCACTCCATAATCAGGCTGAACGCCTACAAAGATTCTCTTGAAGAGCACGGGATCCCTTATGATGAAAACAAGATCTTTTACGGCGATTTCTGGTATACCAGCGGAGAAAGCCTTGCAGACAGC
>ONTX01000026.1 GCA_900320825.1 uncultured Lachnospiraceae bacterium
CGAAGAGCATCAGCATGAGCATATAGTTGAAACCACCGGTCTTCTTTGCCATTGTTTTAGTGTCTGCCATTTGTTTCCCTCCTAACACGAATTTATTTCCGTCAGCCCATAAATCCTTTTATTTCGGCTGCAAATATAACTGATGACATAGTACAACAAAAACAGCGATTTTTCAAGGATTTTCTGCCCAAAAAACGTTTTCCGATTGACTTAATGTCAATATATTGGCAAAACAAACGGCAGCCATAAGCTGCCGTTTTTCGTGATTATTGCTTACTATACAGATAAAATAACACTTATTGTCTTCACGCGACTGTGCACGTGTGGGAATCACCTCAAAACGAACCTGTCGATAACTCCTCCAAGTTTCTTTACATAGTCACGGCATACGGAAACCTTAACCTTGGTATCGCTCATTCCCTGAACAATATCGGTGGTCTTTCCGGCTATATCTGATATGCCGTCAGCGGATTCTCCGATGGTAGTATTTATGGATCCTATGGCAACTACTATGTCGGATATGATCATGGTAAGCTCATCAACACCGTTCTTGATGCTCTGCATGCTCTCTTTAAAGATATCCGCATCCTCCCGGTACTGTACGCTAACCTGCTGGAATCCGTCATAATCTTTAAGTACGGTATTTTCAAGAAACTCACCCATCTCTTCAAGACAGGACTGCATCTGGGAAACCGCATCATTAACATCCTTTACGATGCTGTTGATGTTCTCAACAGCGGAGGAAGTATCATTTGCAAGATTACCGATCTCGGTCGCAACCACCGCAAATCCTCTTCCGGCCTCCCCTGCTCTTGCCGCCTCAATGGAAGCATTAAGTGCAAGAAGGGATGTCTGTGAAGAAATAGACATGATGGTACTTGTAAGAGCATTGATCTTCTCAACCGCCTTGGAACTTTCGATAGCTTCATTTGACTTGATCCTGACGCTCTCGTAGATGCTTCTGGTGGTCTCCAGTGCCTTTTCCGTGGTTCCCTTAAGTTCGCTGGCCCTTTCCATGATCTCTTCGGACATTGTGGTTCCGTCATTTGTATGCATTTCAATCTGATGAGCGGAATTCTGGATACCGGCGATACTGGTATTGATAGTATCCGCATTTGCCGCACACTCCTGCATGGAAGCTGCAAGTTCCTGGCTTGTGGCGGAGTTGTCCGTACACATATCATTTACAAAATCCGCAGTCTGATCCAGCTCTTCCACATTCTTGTCAATCTCGGAAGAACTTTCGCTTATCTCATCTACGATCTCCCTGAGTTTTGCTCTCATGTTGCGGACGCTGTTTCCGATAAGTCCGAACTCATCCTTTCTCTTGCAGAGTCCCGGACTCTTGGGATTATGTCTCATATCGAAAGTCGAAGTGTCATTTATTACCTCAACGATGGTATCGATGGGCTTAAGAGTGACGGTAATGATCACATAAAAGACAACCAAAGAAACAATAAGAAGAATGGCCGATGCCACCACAAGCTTGGTCTTCATGGTTTTTACGGGAGCCATGACAAGGTCATAATCTCCGGTAACTACCACAATATTTCCGCCTTCGGTGAAAGCATATCCCGCAAATTTATCGGCGCCCTTGAATTCATATACAACCGATCCGTCTCCGATTGCGGAAGGCTTCTCACCGGATGCAAGCCTTGTGGTAAGTCCCTTGACTGCGGCATTCTCAACAGCATTTCCGATCTTGTCCGCGGTGGGATGGTAAAGCATAAGGCCGTCGGCACTTACAAAATATGCATAGGATCCGCTGATATCGGTCAGCTCGATCTCACCCAGGGCTCTGCCGAAATAATCACCAAGGAGCTGTCTGTTTCCCTCGGGATCCGCCTTCAGCATTTCCACCATTTCAGATTCTTTGGCGGCACCGGCATCCGAATCAGTGCTTCCTTCTCTGCAAAGCTCGTCAACTGCGGTAGCGGCTGCCTGTGCCACATTCATCGTATATTTCTTATAAGCTTCCTTCATGGAGTTTTCCGCATTTTTTACGGAAACAACGGACAAAGTCAGCCCCGCTATCGTAAAAGCGATAACGATGGCAAGAACCAGCTTGAAAACAACCGAGTGAACAAAGTCCACTTTCTTTTTCAGTTCCTGATCATTCCCCATATCCTTCACCTCCGATACACTTATGAGCCGGCTGTCTTCGGATGCGTATTAAGAACACATCAAAACCGGTCGGATAATCCGTTACTTAGCCGATACTTTTTCAAAATCCTCGATTATCTTTCCCTCGGGAGCAGGTGTAATAAGGCTTACCACTACGATGAAGACGAGAGAAACAATAAATCCGGGAAGAAGTTCATAGATGTTCCATACTCCACCCAAAGGTCTTACAAGGAATTTCCATACGAAGATCATTACGCCTCCGCTGATCATTCCGGCAAGAGCTCCGTATTTGTTGGTCCTCTTCCAGAAAAGAGCAAGGAGCATTAAAGGTCCGAAAGCTGCTCCGAATCCCGCCCATGCAAATGAAACGATCTGGAATACCGAGCTGTCGGGATTACTTGCGATCACAAGTGCGATGATACTCATTACTATAACAGCACCTCTTGCTATCAGCATTGAGGTCTTCTCACTCATGTCTTTGAAAAACATCTTCTTGCAGATATCGTCGGATGCACTGGATGCTGCGGCAAGAAGCTGTGAATCCGCAGTGGACATGGTGGCAGCAAGGATTCCGGCAAGAATAAGGCCCGCAACACATGCGGTAAATATTCCGTGTCTGCTCAGGATATCGGAAATCTTGATGATAGCGGTCTCGGGGTCATCAAGAACGGGCATTACACCTTCAGCAGTCATTGCACGCGCAACGAGACCTATGATGATTGCAGAAAACATTGCGATAACGACCCAGATGCTTGCGATCCTTCTTGATATGGTAAGTTTTTCTTTCTTCTCAATCGCCATGAATCTGAGAAGGATGTGGGGCATTCCGAAATATCCAAGTCCCCATGCCAGTGTGGATATCTTGGTAAGTGTATTGTAAGGAGCGGAACTTGATGTCTCCATAAGGTGTGTATTGTTGAGATCAAGATAACCCTGAAGACTCTTGGCGTTGTCAAAAACTGCGCCCCATCCGCCTGCCTGGCTCGCACCATAGAAAAGAATGGTAGCAAGTGCAATGGTCATGATGATGCTCTGAACCAGATCCGATGTTGATGCCGCAAGGAATCCGCCGAGAGCGGTATAGGCGATGATGACAAGTGCAAAAACTATCATGGATGTCATATAGTCAAGACCAAAAAGTGACTTGAAAAGCTTTCCGCATGCGGAGAATCCGCTGGCGGTATAAGGCACGAAGAATATAATGATAACTATGGCAGAGATAAGTGAAAGGATGTTCTTATCATCCCCGAACCTGTTTGAAAAGAAAGCGGGAACGGTAGCCGAACCGTTAATTTCGGAATACTTTCTCAACCTTGCAGCTACGATAAGCCAATTAAGATATGTACCTACCGCAAGTCCGAGAGATGTCCAGAAAGGATCCGCAAATCCCCCTGCATATGCAAGACCGGGTATTCCCAGAAGGAGCCAGGAACTCATATCGGATGCCTCGGCACTCATTGCCGTAACGATTGGTCCGAGCTTTCTTCCTCCGAGATAATAATCCTCAGTCGTCTTGTTTCCCTTGGAAAACTTAATGCCCAGATAAAGGACAAACAACAGGTACAGGATGATAACCGCCAGGATGCAAATCTGTGAAAACGACATTTCAAAACCTCCGAGTTAATTCTTATTTATTGTCATTTAATCATTAACAAAACAGGGTTTAATTATATACTAAATCCCATATCCGACACAACCGCGGTATCCTCACCGCACCAAACAGGATGCGGACTATTTTTTCACAACCGCTTTATAGAATCTGGTGGTAAAAGGAAATGTATATTTAGAAAAAAAGACCATATCACTCAGCCTTATGCTGTACTGGGTTCCCCAGGAAGCCACTTCAAGCCATATCTCTTTTTCCGTCTCCAAAACTCCCAACACCGTCATGTAATGGGCTTTTGTACTCATTCCGGATAGTTTTCTGTCCATGTTATAAAGAGGAACCCTCTTTTTCTTAAACAAAAAAGGAATCGTGGGCCCTACGGCAAAGATAACGGGAATATCCGAATCTATGCATTTTTTAATGTCAGCGGCCCTGTTTTTATACTCTCTTCCGATGCCCCATCCCCATCTGAGCCTTACGGGGATCTTGTGGCTCATGAGATACAGATTGCACTCAAGAGGATAAAAATAAGGAGCAATCCCAAGATTCGGGAAGACATACATGCCTCCCCTTTCAATCTTTCGGATTCTCTCCTTAAATTCATTCTGCCCTTCGGGCTTTTCCATATATCCTTTGTAAGTGATAAGGTCGTGCAGAGCAACAACGCCACAGCCAAATCCGCGAAGCTTTTTTTCCTTGCCCTTTTTCTTCTCAAACCACATCTGAGAACCGGCAACATATATCTTTTTTAAGGCGTGTTTTTTTTCAGTCATTCACGGATGGCCCTTATCTTTCTCTTTCGTCACCCCAGAAAAAGAGTGCCACAGTTCCGGGACCGGTATGACTTCCTATGGTAGCACCAATGGAATAGATCTGGACTTTGCCGTTCATCTTCGTGAACTTCGATTCGATGAGATCGGCAACAGCTCTTGCGTCATCATAGCAGTCGGAATTTGAGATATAAACCTTTCCGGTATAATCAAGACCGTTCTCTGCATGAGCTTCCATCATTTCAACGATACGGGTTATGACTTTTTTCTTGCCCCTGATCTTCTCACGGGGGATAAGTTTTCCTTCGTCATTGACATTGAGAAGGGGACAGATTCCCAAAAGGGTACCGATGGTACCGGCTGTCTTGCTGACCCTTCCGCCTCTGATGAAGAAAGTAAGATCTGTTGAGAAAAACCAGTGATGAGCCCTGTTTTTATTGGCTTCGATCCAGTCTCTCACTTCATCTATGCTCTTTCCTTCATCACGAAGATCCGCCGCTTTATCCACAACAAGTCCGTGTCCGGTAGAAGCCGCAAGAGAATCAACAACATAGATCTTTCTGTCGGGATACTGGGGAGCCAGGTCCTCAGCCGCAAGTCTTGCGGAATTATATGATCCCGAAAGACCGCTGGAAAATGCAATATGAAGAATATCCTTTCCTTCCTTAAGGATCGGCTCAAAAAACTCCATATACTCTCCCATGGTAACCTGACTGGTCTTGGTATCTTCACCGTCAAGCATTCTTCTGAAGAGTTCCTTGGGAGTTACGGAAACACCCATATCATCGGGATATTCCTTCTCACCAAGCTGGAAATGAAAGAAAACAACTCCGATATCACGACTCTTTAAATATTCATGGGAAAGATCGGTCGTCGAACAGGTTGTCAGTGCAAAACTCATCTTTAACCTCCATCAGCCTTTTGCGTCCGCTCAGCCGTAAAATTAACAGGTAAAGTTTATCATAAACATACAGCGTTAACAAGAATGCGACTTAAGGCAGCACCTCGGTCCAGTAATCCTGATCGTACATGTCGGTGAGTTTATAGAGTGCAAGATAATCGGCTCCGACATAGGTATTACTGATCTCGATAGATGAAGGATCATCTACGACAAGCTGATCGCCAATGTAATATGAATCAAGATATTCGCCGTTATAGGAATAAAAATCACAGACAAAGTCGATGGTATCGCCCTTCTGAAGTTCGATAAGTCCGCGGCTTTCCGTTTCGTTATCCGTACCCTTATAGTCGGGTCTTGCACCGGCAATATAGCCCCATGAATTATCATTATCGAAGATCAGCTCAAGCTTAACAAGCTCTCCGTTCAGATAAGCGGGAACATATCCGGTAATACGGTATCTGTCTCCGTCCTCGAAGGTATCCGTATGATAGTAAGCAACAGGCTGGCCGTTAATTGAAAGCCATGTTCCATCCACATCTGCTATCAGGTTACCCTTATCGTCAATATTGAAGACATTATCAAGACCAAGATCGATGTAACCTTCCCCGTCATCATAATACATTGCAAGATCAACTTTATTTATAAACTGCCATTGGCTGTTATCTATGGGAATAAAATACGTTCCGTTTTCTTCCTTCCAGGTAAGAACTGAAGCATCAAAATAATTTTCCGACAAATACTGAGCAGTCTGCTCATCTGACAGCATTCTTCCTGATGAAAGCGATGAAGCCCCGAATGCCGACATAAGTGAAAGCATGTCATTCATTCCCGATGATGAAAGAAGGGATGAAAGTGATCCGTAGGAAGATGAAGCAGAATCACCGGAAAGCATGCCCAGAGGATTTTGAACCTGGGATCCCATAATGCTCTGTCCCGAAGCCTCAAGAGATGCAAATTCCCTTATACAGTCAGAATACTCGTCGTCAATACCTATACTTTCAAATGTATTTATTGCCTGGTTTATTTTGGAAGTCTTGGAATTGTACGGGAAATAAACAGAGATTCCGTATGCATTGGTCATTGATGATGAAGTCCGGTTATACTTGACTGCGGACAAAGCAGTCTGAACCAGCTTATCACCTTCCTTCGAATCAAGTCCCCTTGCAAAATCCACAAGGTCGACCTGATCGATCTTTGAACTGATCGCAAATTCCCTGGCACCTGTTCTTGCGGTGGATACGGTCTGATAACCGCCTTCGCTTATGGTCTTTTGTGTGGACGAACAGAAATCCCTGAAATCATCGGGAAGAGTCTGACTCAGCTCTGCCAGATCCACAACGGAAAGAGTGGTCTTCTGGCCGGGACATTTTTTATCACAGGTGTCAACAAAATCATCAATGATGAGCTTGGCCACATTAAGGGTTTTCATTGATGGATCTTTTGATAATGCGGTGAGCCAGTTTGTATAGTACCAACCGATTCCGGGTTCGGTCTCCTCGGATCCTATGAGATAATCTGCAAATTCCGAAGCCATAAGGTCGGTCTCCACAGTACCCATGAGACATGCGTCAAAACCGATAAAATCATATTTGATCCCGGAAGATGCAAGTGCCGATCTTATCTCCACCAGGTCCATGGAACCTGCCGTGGGATTCTTCTCGTCATATCCGTATCCGGAAACAGAACCGCCGCCGTGATCCCAGAAAATGAGCATATTTCTGTTGGCAGGATATTTTTTGTGAGCATAATCAATAAATGACGTAAGAGTCTTGGGATCGGTCATGGGAGCGGTTCCCATGTCGCTTTCGAGGCATTCCAGTTTACCTCCTCCCACTACTCTGTAGATCTGATTTACGGATGAGGACACGATGCTGTTTTTCCACTTTTTGCATCCGCCGGTATAGACAATGACATTAACATTATCGGAAATAACGGCATCCGCCATTTCCATGAGATCGTTTGTTGCCATACCTCCCCTTGACTCCAGATCGGTACCGCACATATATACCATAACGGTAACAACATCCTTGCCATTACCAAGTATGGTTGTATATTTGTCCCTTGCCCTGCTGTCAACGCTTGTGTTCAGGGTTCCGATATTCCTGTCAGGTCCCCAGGGTCCCTGTGTAGAAGAAACATTTGACACATAGGATGATGAACCGGATCCCAAAAGCTGCGCTGCGGTTCCGAGAAGGGATGATCCCGTGGATGATGTCTGGGCAGTCTGTCCCTGTCCGGAATATGAATCCGAAGCTCCCGAATCAGAGGGAGCAAGCTTAAGCAAAAAGAGCACCACAACAGCAACTATAACTATGGTCGAAAGACTCATTCCCCTTCTTCCCCTGAAACCGCCGCCCATGGGAGCACCGGACATATTGGACGGGCCACCTCCGCTTATGTGCTGGCCACCG
>ONTX01000219.1 GCA_900320825.1 uncultured Lachnospiraceae bacterium
AGCTTCTCGGAGACGGAAAGCAGCTCGG
This sequence comes from uncultured Lachnospiraceae bacterium, assembly GCA_900320825.1. Classification (GTDB taxonomy): domain Bacteria; phylum Bacillota; class Clostridia; order Lachnospirales; family Lachnospiraceae; genus AC2028. The sequence goes on from ONTX01000219.1 coordinate 29, forward strand.
ACTGACATTAAGCTATGCGATACAGGAGTATCCCAGAGGCCTTGCCGATGCATTTATCATCGGCGAGGAGTTTATAGGAAAAGATAGCGTGGCTTTGGTTTTGGGCGATAACATATTCTATGGTCAGAGTTTTTCGAAACTCTTAAGAGAAGTTGCCCAAAGAAAAAAAGGTGCGACCATTTTCGGATATTATGTACGAGATCCGAGGGAATATGGTGTTGTTGAATTTGACGAAAACAAAAAGGCGATCTCGATCGAAGAAAAACCGGAGAAACCAAAGAGCAATTATGCTGTTCCCGGATTATATTTTTATGACAATGATGTGGTTGAGATAGCAAAAGGTATAAAGCCGTCAGCCAGAGGCGAGATCGAGATAACGGCAGTCAATAACACATATTTAGAAAGAGGTGACCTCTGCGTGGAAACCATGGGAAGAGGTTTTGCCTGGCTTGATACAGGGAATCACGATTCGCTTTTGGATGCCGCCAATTTTGTGGCAGCTTTTCAGAAGAGACAGGGACTGTATATCTCTTGCATAGAAGAGATAGCCTATAAGAGGGGATTTATAGATAAGGAACAGCTTCTTAAGTTAGCGGAACCGTTACTTAAGACAGATTATGGCAAATATTTGTTAGAGGTAGCCAATGGACTCTAAACTGGTAAAGATAGGGATGCTGATAGTGTCCCTGTTTGCAGTTACGGTGCTATTGATAGTACTGGGAATAAACGGCGCATTTTCCGGCTCATCTAAGAATAAGAACGGATCACAAGTCACAGCGGATGTTCCTGCAGAGGAGGAATATGATCCCGCATCTCATCTGTATGACTGGATGAATGATGAGACTTTTTTTGATGAGGTTAAGCTTGCCGACGGCAAATATGAAGTCAAGGAAGAAAAGAAAGCGGATTTCCTTGTGTCGTGCATAGATAAGGATATAAGGATCGTCGTTCTTGATGAAGAAGGAAAAGTCATAAAAGGCAGACGTTTCTGCGCAGGCGTTGAAGGATTGGGAGAGTATGGCGACGAAGATCGTGACGGAATGATCCTGATAAACGATCTGTCTCCCGGTGATTACAGTATCAGCATGGAAGATATCACAGGTTATGCATTTCCGGAAAATCCTGTTAAGATATCTGTTAAGGCAAATATAGAATATAAGGCAGTAAAGGACATATCATACCTTATAAAGACCGAAGCGGATATCGATGTTAAGAAGGAAGATACTGCCGAAAAGGATGCCGATGATGAAACATTGGGAACAACTGCCGTAAAGACAACGCAGGGAGCAGTTTTCGGAATCGACGTATCAAAATATAACGGAGATATAGACTGGCAGAAAGTGGCGGACGAAGGCGTGAGTTTTGCCATTATAAGATGCGGATACAGGGGATCGTCTACAGGTGTCATTGTAGAAGATCCGTATTACAGAAGAAATATCGAGGGGGCTTTAAAAGCCGGTCTTGATGTGGGAGTATATTTCTTTACACAGGCGCTGGATGAAAAGGAAGCCATTGAAGAAGCAAGCGCGGTTTTGAGCCTGTTAAAAGGTTATAAGATCTCATATCCGATATTTATTGACAGTGAATCCGCCGGAGGAAAAGGAAGGGCGGACGACCTTTCTGTTACGGCCAGAAGCAAAGCATTGCAGGCTTTCTGTGAGACTGTAAGAAACAGTGGTAAAAAAGCGGGAATATATGCGTCCAAGAACTGGTTCAATAACAGACTGGACATTTCCAAGCTTTCGGCGGACAATATAACATGGCTGGCCGAATATGCAGACAAGCCTACATACGGGGCCACCTATCAGATCTGGCAGTACAGCTCAGCGGGAAGGATACCCGGCATAGAAGGCAGAGTAGACATGAACCTGAGTTATTTGGATATTGACGTATCGGACGATAAAAATACATCAAGGGAGAATGATGAAGATGGGCAAGATATCAGTAGAGACATGTGAAATAGAAGGATTAAAAGTGATAACGCCTGAAGTGCATGAAGACCAGAGAGGTTATTTTATAGAAACCTATCAGTACAACGATTTTAAGGAAGCAGGGATAGATGTTACATTCGTTCAGGACAATCAGTCGGCATCGGTTAAAAATGTGCTTCGAGGTCTTCATTTCCAGATCAATTATCCGCAGGATAAGCTTGTCAGAGTGATCAGCGGAAAAGTGTTCGATGTAGCGGTGGATCTGAGAGAAGGATCAAAGACTTTTGGTAAATGGTTCGGAGTTGAGCTTTCGGCTGAGAACAAGAAACAGTTTTTTGTTCCCAAGGGTTTCGCACACGGTTTTTATGTCATGAGCGATCGTGCCGAATTTGTATATAAAGTATCGGATTTTTATCATCCGAACGATGAAGGCGGGATCATGTACAACGATCCTTCCATCGGTGTAAAATGGCCATTCGACA
>ONTX01000083.1 GCA_900320825.1 uncultured Lachnospiraceae bacterium
GAAGATGGCAGGTAATAAGCTGGTGGGCGGAGCAACATCCAACATTCCCCTCAAGGTCAACACCTCGGGAATGATCCCCATCATCTTTGCACAGTCACTTCTCGAGTTCCCCGTCATCATCGTATCCATGATCCCCGACCTGAATCCTACCGGATTCTGGGGTGAGGTATTAAAGGGACTCTCGACCAGGAACTGGTGCATCCCCGGTCAGCTTAAGTATTCGATCGGACTTTTGGTTTATATCCTGCTGCTCGTTTTCTTCTCGTATTTCTATACTTCCATAACCTTTAATCCGCTTATGGTTGCAGATAACCTGAAGAGACAGGGTGGTTTCATTCCCGGTATCCGTCCCGGTAAGCCGACTTCGGATTACCTTGCGAAGGTCCTGAACTATCTGATCTTCATCGGTGCCGTAGGACTTATCATCGTATCTGTACTGCCTTATGTATTTAACGGAGTATTCGGAGCAAACGTTTCGACATCCGGCGCCAGCCTGATAATCATCGTAAGCGTTATCCTTGAAACTCTTAAGCAGGTAGAGTCGATGATGCTCGTCAGAAACTATAAGGGCTTCCTTAAAGACTGATAAAGATATGTAACTCAAACAGAGAGACCGCAGTATTCCGCTTTCGCAAGAAAGCGGAATGATGTGATCTCTCTTAAGTGCTTAAAATAAGGAGATCCAAATGAAGATAATCATGCTCGGAGCGCCCGGCGCCGGAAAAGGCACTCAGGCTAAAATGATCGCTGAAAAATACAGCATTCCCCATGTATCTACCGGAGATATCTTCCGTGCCAACATCAAGAACGGCACCGAACTCGGAAAAGAAGCAAAGGGATATATGGATGCAGGAAAGCTTGTTCCCGATGAGCTCACCGTTAAGATCCTTCTTGACAGGGTTGCTCAGGATGACTGCAAGAACGGATACGTTCTCGACGGATTCCCCCGTACCATTCCCCAGGCTGAAGTTCTTGAAGATGCTCTTACAAAGCTTGGCGATAAGATCGATTATGCAATCAATGTTGATGTTCCCGATGAGAATATCGTCCGCCGTATGAGCGGAAGACGTGCATGCCTTAAGTGCGGTGCAACATATCATATTGAGCACATTCCTCCGAAGCAGGAAGGAATCTGCGACACCTGTGGTTCGGAGCTTGTGCTTCGTGATGATGACAAGCCCGAGACCGTACAGAACAGACTTAAGGTATATCACGATCAGACCCAGCCTCTCATCGATTTCTATACCGCAAAAAATGTTCTTAAGACTGTAGACGGAACCAAGGACATGAAGGATGTATTTGCTGACATCACAGCTATTCTGGGATGATAGGAATACCCGTCAGAAGTGATGAGCAGATAGAATGCATGCGCAAATGCAATGCGCGTCTGGGTATAATGCTTGATGAGCTCACGGACATGGTCAGGCCCGGGGTAACAACCGCTTATCTTAACGATGAAGCGGAAAAGCTTATTGAAAAGCTGGGATGTAAACCCAATTTCAAGGGGTATGAAGGTTTTCCCGCAGCCATATGTGCGTCTGTGAATGAAGAAGTCGTTCACGGTATTCCTTCAAAAAACAGGATTCTTAAAGAAGGAGATATACTGAGCATTGATGCGGGCATGGTCCTTGACGGATGCCATTCGGATGCGGCAAGAACCGTGGGCGTCGGAGAGATATCACCGGAGTGCAGAAAGCTTATATCTCATACCAGATCGGCTTTTTTTGCGGCAATGAAGGCTGCAAGGGCAGGAGGAAGGCTCTACGATATATCCAATGCCATTGCATCTTATATAGACGGTACAGGCGAATCTTACGGAATCGTAAGGGAACTGACCGGTCACGGGATCGGTACCGAAATGCATGAAAAGCCCATGATACCCAATTATCACAAGAGTGTCCGCGGACCGAGACTTAAAGCAGGAAATACGCTGGCGATCGAACCGATGATCACAATGGCAGGTCCTGAGATAGAGATACTTGAGGATAACTGGACAGTGGTCACAAGCGACGGTTCCTGGGCTGCTCATTACGAAAATACAATTCTTATAACAGGCGATGAGCCGGAGATCCTTTCCATGGGGGATAAGGAAAAAGAATTGGGATATGAATGACGTGAAGTTTTAAAGAGGAGTTTTTATGTCAAAAAGTGATGTAATCGAAATCGGCGGAGTTGTAGTTGAGAAGCTTCCCAATACCATGTTCAAGGTTGAACTTGAAAATGGCCATCAGGTTCTTGCAACCATAAGCGGAAGACTTCGTCAGAATTATATCCGCATTCTTCCCGGAGATAAGGTCACAATGGAACTTTCACCTTATGATCTTACAAAGGGACGCATCATCTGGAGAGACAAGTAACAGTAGGTATTTACGTTTCGGATCCCACCGGAACGAAAATATAAAAAAGCACTTGCCACGCAGCATACTGTGTGGTATATTGGAAAATGGTCTTTTTTGAAAGGAGGACTTTGAGATGAAGGTTAGAAGTTCAGTAAAACCGATGTGCGAAAAGTGCAAAGTCATCAAGAGAAAAGGACGCATCAGGATCATCTGTGAGAATCCCAAGCACAAGCAGGTACAGGGTTGATATACACCTGTTACTTCTTGATACTGTTTCGGATCTGTAACAGTGTAAAAACTGTTTGAAGCAGAAAGATCGGATTACAAAGTATCTGATGTGTCCGATTGGGCATGAGCCCCAATCAACTAGTAACCGTATGACAGCGCACTGCGTGTCGTACAAAAAACAGATGCATCGAATGCATCATTTATTAGGAGGAATTAGTAATGGCTCGTATCGAAGGTGTAGATCTCCCCAGAGATAAAAGGATTGAGATCGGTCTTACC
>ONTX01000494.1 GCA_900320825.1 uncultured Lachnospiraceae bacterium
CCTGATCAACCTTGCAGGCGTCCTCAAGAGGAAAAAGAAAGCGGAGGCATATGTCCTTCCTTATCTCGGAGCACTTCCCGAACACGCAGGACTCGGTGCCGCGCTTACCGGAGCCATGATGGTGCAGCTTAAAGAGACAGGCGGCGAGAGCATAGGCGCCCTTTGCAGGGACGGAAAGATCTCGGGCCATTATGCGAAGGTGTTTTTCGACAACGAATACGAATATGCTTTACTTACAAAATGCATTGAGGATAAACAGATGAATTCATGATAGAATCAACTTGTCATGATTGATGTGGGAAAAGGAAAACTTGTCAGCGGGTCGTTTATAACGGCGCTTATCGCCGTTGTATGCGCTATTGTCGCTATTATTAATTTCATCCTTTTTCTGCCTTGGATAAAGACCGAGACTGAGATTACAGAATATGGCAGTTCAAAAAGCGAATTGTCGATCGCTCCGGGTAAATCTTATTCGTTCACTTTTAGTGAAAGGCGCGACAGCTTTGACAGACTATCTTTCATAATCAATGAGCAGACCGCTTTCGGCGTCTATGTGATACTGTCATCTGAGGATGGTTCCCGGACATTTTACGAAGGTGAAGCTGAGATCGAAGATGCACGTGATGAAATCAGGGGAGAATTCAGGACTGCCGTAATCAAAGGCCTTTTCGACCGTGGTTCATACAAGCTTTCGATCAGGAACACTTCTGATGAGGAAAACCTGATCATTAAGCTCGGTAATAATGATAAACCTGTGTTTTCAACTCTGAGATCCAGCAATGCGGGTTATTATGTTTTATTTCCGGTTGCCGTGATCCTTTTAGTCTATGCAGTTATGATCATTGCCTGGTTAAAGAATTCGAATTTTAATGCCGGCAGTTTTTTCCTTCTTTCAGTAATACCGCTGGCAGCAGCATACCTGATTATTTTCCCTCAGAATTGTTTCCCTGATTCATATACTCATTATCTTGCTGTTTACAGGTTGTCCAATGTTTTTCTTGGAAGAGGTGGTGCCAATGAATGGCTTGCCAGGACTGAAGATGCCAATTTCTTCCTTTTGTTCTGGCGTCCCGGAAATAACCCCGGGCTTAGGGAATACACCCTGATGAAGGATAATCTTAGACTGATGAATGCAGACGCATCTTTTACTGATTTTGTCATTCATGAGGACAAGATGAAGTTTTATTCTTTCCTCAGCTATCTGCCCCATGTGATAGGTCTCGTTATTGCAAGAGCCATAGGATTCGGTCCGCTTGTAAGTGCATATGTTTCCAGGCTTTTTATGATGGCGTTTTATATCTTTTTCTGCTATCGGGCAATTAACCGCATTCCCAAGGCGAAGTTTCTCCTTGCCATGCTGTCGCTTACACCTTTAACTCTTTCAATGAGCAGTGCTTTTTCATATGACGGAATGGTGTACATCTCCTCAATGAATTTTCTGGCCGGAGTCTTTGCCGCGTCTGAAGAACTTAAGGAGGGGAAAAAGATCCGGCACTTTGTTGAATGCTCGCTATGGGCATTTGTTTTAGGTGGTGTGAAGGGTGGGGGATACATCATACTTATCATTCTTGCGTTCATCATTATCAGGAAAGGCGAAAGAAGATCCTATTTTAGGACTGCCGTTATCGTAGGAAGCAGCTTGTTGTCCGTTCTCATATTTGACGTAGTCATACCGGCTGTTACGAAGGTATCCTTATTTCAGCTTGGAGGCACCGAAGAGGGATTCCTGTCTTCTTCTTTTGCCGTTACCAAGCCTCTCGAATACTTTTTTATGGCCGTCAACGGCTATCTTAAGAATGCTGACATGATCTTCATGTCACTGTTCGGAGGAGCGCTTTCATGGGATGAATTAGTAATCCCGTCAATCCTGGTCACCGCACTGGCTGTTGTTTTCGGCATGTTTATCATGGCAGACGGATCAGCAGATATCCTTGACAGAAGAGGAGCAGGACTTTCGGCACTGACAGTTATCATTTCTCTCGTTGTTACGCCTGCGATGCTCCTTAGTTGGACCGGTATCGGCAGCAGATACATAGTAGGAGTTCAGGGAAGATATTTCCTGCCTGTACTTCCCCTCATGTATCTTCTCATCTGCCGTCTTCTGAAGAACGTAAGGATCGATGCTGGCAAAGACGTTAGGATCAAAAAATGCTCAGTGGTCTGCATCACGGTCCTCAATTGCCTCTTCGTATGCTTTTTGCTGGGTACTTATCTGACCAGATAACTGTCTGATCTCCTAATATGCGAAAAAACAGTCGATAACTCGGCTGGAATAAATATTTTTTGCAGCTTTTATATTTTATTATATAATCTGACTATCGACTAAAAGCCGATTCTAAGGAGGACGTGCATATGGAATTCCGAGCTAGACTTTCTGACGAGATGACGGATAGTGAGATCCTTCACATGAACCTTGTCCGTGAACTTGGAGGCGAATGTCTTGTTCTCCTCGAG
>ONTX01000410.1 GCA_900320825.1 uncultured Lachnospiraceae bacterium
ACTTTACATCCTTCAGGGTAACAAGCCCATTGAAGTTCCCGAACTTCACGCAGGTGACCTGGGAGCTCTTGCTAAGCTTTCACAGGCTCGTACAGGAAACAGCCTTTCAACCAAGGCTAATCCCATCAAGTTCGGTATGTTCGATATTTCCAAGCCTTATACCTTTATGAGATATAAGCCCAAGGATAAAGCAGACATCGATAAGATCTCACAAGCTCTTCAGAAGATCGGACATGAGGATCTTACGGTTAAGAATGTAAACGATGCAGAGAATCACCAGACTCTTATCTACGGTATGGGCGACATGCATCTTGAGATCATCAAGTCAAGGCTTGAGAGTGAGTACAAAGTTGTCATCGAACTTATGGAGCCCAAGGTTGCTTACAGAGAGACAATCAGGGGAACCTCTGATGTTGAAGCCAAGTATAAGAAACAGACTGGAGGACACGGTCAGTACGGTCACGTTAAGATGAAGTTCTCACCTACCGATGATCCCGATCAGCAGTACATCTTCGAGCAGGAAGTCGTCGGCGGTGCGGTTCCCAAGAACTTCTTCCCTGCAGTTGAGAAGTGTATTGCGGAATCGGTTCAGAGAGGACCTCTTGCGGCATATCCCGTTATCGGTGTTAAGGCTGTTCTTTACGACGGATCCTATCACCCTGTAGACTCTTCGGAAATGGCATTCAAGACCGCTGCTTCCATGGCGTTCAGAGACGGATTCATGAAAGCTAAACCCGTTCTTCTCGAGCCCATCATGACTCTTAAGGTTACAGCTCCCGATGCAAATACCGGTGATGTAATGGGTGATCTTAACAAGAGACGCGGAAGAGTACTCGGAATGAATCCTTCAAGTCCCGGAATGACTCTTATCGAGGCTGAGATCCCCGAGAGTTCACTTTTCGGATATGGAACCGTTATCCGTTCCATGACCGCAGGAATGGGAGATTTCGCTTTCGAGTTCGCACGTTATGAGCAGGCTCCTTCGGATGTACAGGAGAAGGAAGTTCAGGCAAGAGCTCAGAAGGTTGCAGAAGGAAACATAACTGAGTAATTGATATCACAAGTGTAAAAAAATATGCCGACCCCTTGCACAATAAAAAGAGCTGCGGGGTTCGGCATATTTTTTTGCACTTTATATAACTTAGTTTCAAAATAAAAGTTGGTGGCTATATATATCGATCCCGCAGCTCTTTTTATTGTGCAAGGGAGCGATATATATAGCCACCAACTTGTGGGTCACATTAGTATCTTGCTACGAGCGCGCATGCAAATCCTGAGAAGTTGACTGCGAATGTTGCTGTTCCTCTGTTTGCATCGAGATCATCAAGAACAACAGTGTATCCGTTGGAGTCTACGGTGATCAGCTTGTAATCTGCGAACTTGCTGTCCACATTCATTACAGCGAGACCGTTCTTCTCGAAAGTATTTGCGGTTCCGTAAGTCTTTAATGAGAACTGGTCAATGATTATGTAATTTGCGGGAGTGTATGCCTTGAAAATGTTCTGGCATGCGGGTCCCTGCTGACATCTTTCGAAACTGTAATTGGGCAAAGGAATGTAGCTCTGGGGTGATGATGATGCGGGAACAGGTGCTGCTACCTGATATACGGGAACGGTTATTCCATAGTTTGTGGGAAGAGCAGCGGTTGTGCTCTCGGTGTAGATGAGGATCACCGCATATCCGTTGAAATTAACATTTGCCGTTACGGTATAAGGGTTAAGATCGAGATCGTCATACACATTTACTATTCCGCCGTCAGAGAGAGTTGCAAGCTTGAATGATCTGCCCGGTGTGATGTAACCTTCGGGTATGTTGTAGCATACGATTCCGCTCTTGTTTGCAAAATCAGGCTTGTAGTTGAATACGAGAGTTCCCTCGGTTCCGTCCATCCATCCGTAAGGAAGATTTGCCTTAACTGAATTCTTTGCAAGATATCCCAAAGGCATTGTATAACCGTCAATTGTCTTGTTGTACATTCCGTTGTAAAGACAGCTGGAATTTTCCAGTTTAAGATGGAATCCGCCGTTTACAAGCTCATCATTTTTTATTGTGAGAGTGCAGGTGTAAGTATATCCGAGCCTGGGGCAGGTTGCTGTGATGTTTACCTGGTTCGGATGATCTCTTTTGAACTTTCCGGTGTTGATGTAAAGTCTGTCGGTAAGTCCGCTTCTTGTTTCGGAATAGTTCAGGGTTGAACTTCCGTCTGTAAGATCGGTGGCATTTTCGGTAAGAGTCCATACATAATAATTGACTCCTTCGCCAAGGCTTCCCTTATTGCTGATGATACAATAGGTAAGTCCCCTGTCATTGTGGTAATCGGTAACAAGGCTGATGGAAGGCTCGCCGGCTGCCTGTGTGAAAACAGGAATAGCCAGTGCAAGGGATACCGCAGCGATGATACCCAGACTAACTTTGGTGATTATTTTTTTCATTTTTTCTCCTTTTTTTTAAGTCGCTAAGCAACAAAAATACTTTCTATTCAATAACAATGTTATCTTATTATATAAAACTTCTAAAATCAACAAAAATCAGTTGACATAAACTTGAAGCCCCCGGTTCAAAAATATGGTATGTTTCATTTTTGAACGAACAATATATTGTGGTCGTCTGTTTAAAAATCCTTGATTTTGCATATATTATGTAATAAAATTATTAAGAGTATGGGTATCTATGCCCGAAAATGAATATTTTCTACGTAGGAGAGTAAAAAAATGGCGTCCGTATACGATCATCATGAAGTTGAACCCAGATGGCAGAAGGTCTGGGATGAAGAGAAAGCTTTTGCAGCAACCAATGATTATTCCAAGCCCAAGTATTATGCGCTTGTTGAGTTTCCTTATCCTTCGGGTCAGGGACTTCACGTGGGACATCCCCGTCCTTATACCGCACTTGATATTGTTGCAAGAAAGCGCCGTATGCAGGGATATAACGTTCTTTTCCCCATGGGCTGGGACGCTTTCGGTCTTCCTACGGAGAATTACGCAATAAAGAACCGGATCCATCCCAGGATCGTCACCAAAAATAATGTGGAGAGGTTCAAGAATCAGCTTCACTCCATCGGATATTCATTCGACTGGGACAGAGAAGTCAATACCACCGATCCCGATTACTATCACTGGACACAGTGGATATTCCTTAAGCTTTTCAATGCGGGACTTGCTTACAAGACACAGATGCCCATTAACTGGTGTACTTCCTGTAAGGTCGGCCTTGCAAACGAAGAGGTTGTTAACGGAGTATGTGAAAGATGCGGAGCTCCCGTAATCCGTAAGATGCAGTCCCAGTGGATGCTCAAGATCACCGAGTATGCCGATAAGCTCCTTGAGGGACTTGACAGTGTTGATTACATCGAGCGCGTTAAAACACAGCAGCGTAACTGGATCGGACGTTCCACCGGTGCCGAGGTTGATTTCAAGATCACCGGAACCGATGATAAACTTACCGTTTATACAACAAGACCCGATACTCTTTTCGGTGCTACATACATGGTTATGAGCCCCGAGCATCCTTATATAGAAAAGTATAAGGACAGGATCACCAACTATGACGAGATAGTTAAGTACCGTGAGGAAGCATCCAGAAAGTCCGATTTCGAAAGAACAGAGCTTGCAAAGGATAAGACCGGTGTATGCATTCAGGGTCTTACAGCGATAGATCCCGTAAATGATAAAGAGATTCCCATCTGGATCTCAGACTATGTACTTATGAGTTACGGAACCGGTGCCATTATGGCGGTTCCCGCACATGATGAGAGAGACTGGGATTTTGCCAAGAAGTTCGGGCTTCCCATTATTGAGGTTGTTGCAGGATCCGATAAACCCGTAACCGAGCAGGTTTATACCGATGTTGCCGAAGGTGTTCTGGTAAATTCCGGATTCCTTGACGGTCTTTCAGTTGCGGATGCTAAAAAGAAGATCATTGAATTCCTTGAAGAAAAGGGCATCGGTCACGCAAAGGTCAATTACAAGCTTCGTGACTGGGTATTTTCACGTCAGCGTTACTGGGGTGAGCCTATTCCCATCATCCACTGCGATAAGTGCGGATATGTGCCCCTTAAGGAAGAGGATCTTCCTCTTGAACTTCCCGAGGTTGAAAGCTACATGCCTTCCGATGACGGAGAATCACCTCTTGCCAGAATGGACAGCTGGGTAAATGTTAAATGTCCCAAGTGCGGCGGCGATGCAAAGCGTGAGACGGATACCATGCCTCAGTGGGCTGGTTCTTCATGGTATTTCTTGAGATATACCGATCCCAATAACAAAGAGGCACTTGCTTCCAAGGAAGCTCTCAAATACTGGCTACCCGTTGACTGGTACAACGGAGGAATGGAGCATACCACCCTTCACCTTCTTTATTCCAGATTCTGGCATAGATTCCTCTATGATGAGGGAGTAGTTCCCACCAAGGAGCCCTATGCCAAGAGAACATCTCACGGAATGATCCTGGGATCAAACGGTGAGAAGATGAGTAAGTCCCGCGGTAACGTTGTTAATCCCGATGATATCATCGATGAATTCGGAGCAGACACCCTCAGAACCTATGAAATGTTCATCGGAGCCTTTGACCAGGCTGCAAACTGGAGCATGGAGGGTGTACAGGGCTGCCGCAGATTCCTTGACAGAGTATGGAAACTCCAGGATATCGTAACTGAGGGTGATGCATATTCTGCAGGCCTTGAAGTTAAGATCCACCAGACCATCCGCAAGGTTTCAGGTGATTTCGAGACACTTAAATACAATACCGGAATCGCTGCTCTTATGAGCCTTATCAATGATTTTTACAAGGCAGGTTCCATTACTAAGGCCGATCTTAAGACCTTCCTGCTTCTTCTTAATCCTGTTGCTCCTCATATCACAGAGGAACTTTGGAGCATCGAAGGCTTCGAGGGCAGGGTTTATAAGCAGGCATGGCCTGAGTTCGATGATGCAAAGTGCGTTGAAGACAGCGTGACCATCGCCGTTCAGGTACTTGGTAAGCTCCGTGGAACCTTTGAAGAGGACAGAAACGCATCCAAGGAAAAAATGATCGAAAGAGCAAAGGAAACAGTAGCTGCCAGACTTGAAGGACACGAGATCGTAAAAGAGATCTACGTTCCCGGCAAGCTCGTTAACTTTGTAATAAAGTGACCTGATGGGAAAGATTGTAATAATCGAAGGAAGAAAATTCGAGGGTGAGAAGGAGATTGCGGCTGCAAATGCAGATAAAGCCGCAATCGACAAGATCAAAGCATCCATGGACAGGATGACCCTGAGTGACCTTAAGCTTCTTTCAAAAAAACTCCATGCGGGAAAGATTAATTTTGCCACCAAGCTTGGTGATGATTTCATCGAGGATGTTGATAAGATAATCGAATCCATGGAGGAAAAAGACCGTGATTCCGATGAAAAGAGCGAACTGAGGGTAAAAAAGGTTAAAAGTTCGGATCTTGCTCTTAGGGATAAACCGGATCCCGATATAGAAAAACAGGCCTATGAGATCCTTAAAAAGCAGGAAAGAAACCGCAAGATAATACTTATTTCCTGCCTGTTTGTTGCAGCGGCCAGCATTCTTTATATTGTTATCTACAATTTTACGAAGATGCGCTCAACAAATACTACGGATCTTCTTGGAAATATCAGGGACAGGGCACAGAATGAAGCCCTTATCAACGGTCCATCAAAGCCCGAAGATGACGGCTCCGTGGTCATCCATTATGTGGACGAGGAAGAACCTCCCGAGATACTGCCTGAATATCAGGAATTATATAAAAAAAATAAAAGACTAATCGGATGGCTCGAAATAGCCGATATAAATGGAGAGGCTTTTATAAGCTACCCCGTAATGCAGACCGAAGACAACGAATATTACCTTACTCACGACTTCGAGCAGAATAAGGATAAAAATGGCTGTATATTCATGGATTGTGAATGTGACGCCTTAAAACCTTCGGATAATCTGATACTTTACGGGCATCATATGCAAAGCGGCAGGATGTTCGGAAATCTTGTCAAATATGAAAATGAGCAGTTTTACCAAACCCATAAATATATCAAGTTCGATACAATTTATGAGCATGGCACATATGAAGTGATGTATGCTTTCAGGACATCGCTTAAGACTGAAGGAGATATTTCCTTCAAGTATTACAGGTTTATAGATGCCAATGGTGCCGAAGAGTTCAATTCTTACATGAACGAAATGGCCAAGATGGCTTTATATGATACAGGAGTGCAGGCAGTGTGGGGAGATCACCTGCTTACGCTCTCTACTTGTGATTATGCGGAGAAAAACGGCCGGTTCGCTGTAGTGGCCAAAAAGATAGATTAATAATCAATTTTCTGGTTGCCTTGTGGCAAAACGGAGGGTGAATTAATGAGTAAACCAAAGAGAAGAGTAAAAGCTTCGGTTCGCAAGACTGCAGGTGCGCTTTTTCTTGCTACCAGCATAGTTGTTGCGGCTATTCCCACGGGATCATTACAGGGTGGTAAACCGCAGGCTGCTAATAACTGTGATGGTACCGGAGCACAGATAGCTCCCGCTGATAAATATAAGCTTGTACAGCAGAATACTGATCCTGATTATGATATCGTAAAATGCCCGGTTTCTAATATTCCGTTTGTAAAATCAACGTACAGTGACGGCGGAGTTAATAAAGATATTCCCATTTTCTCAACAGGAACCGGAGATTTCCAGTTTGCTTATGTTGACAGTACAGGAACTTATAGTCCCGGAAGCAATGAGTTTGCCGTTATCCTGGGATACAAGGGCGGATATCTTCAGGGCGGAACTCTTGAGATTCCCAATACCGTTGATGTCTATAAGCAGCTCAGCGATAACAATATTTCCCAGGGTAACTGTCTGGTCAATAAATCCGGCGGTTTCCTTTATTACTACACGGACGAGACATCTACCGCTACATACACTGTAAGAATGGCAGATAAAAATACTCCCATTGATGATGTTGAACCCTTTGATAACAGATATGCTCCTGAAACATATCTCAATCAGGATAATCCCTACTCCACTTCAGGACACCTCTATGACATGCTCAGGGCCATAGACACCAGTTATCAGTATTCCGTAAAAAGCCCCAACCAGATCAGAATAAATATAGAATCAAAGGGCATCAATGAAATCAAGGATGAGAATAATGTAGTTACAGAATATGAATATTATTTCAATTATAAGATCTACCATGTATTCTTCCGTCCCTGTCTTGCAAGCGACAGCAACAACTGGGAAGGATTCCGTGCTGATGAGCTTTTTTACAAGGACGGCAGCGATTTTAAGCTTTGTGATCAGGATGTATTCCAGAAGGTCGAGGGGATTGAGGTTCGTTATATCGGAAACCAGTTTGTAGTTGAAGATACAGCAAATGGAGGATACAAACTTTCTGCGGATCCCATTGATGATGATCATAAACAGAACGGAATTTTTGCCGGACAAAAAGGTGCCAATATTTCAACTCTCATCACCCACGAAAACCTGGCGGGTGTGGGAGATTATGCATTCTATAACTGCTCGGCACTAAGCAGTATTACTTTTGAAAATGGCCTTGTAGCCATCGGAAACCACGCATTCGACGGATGCAGCGCTCTTTCCAATGTCTACATGCCTCTGTCACCCAAGCTTCAGAATATCGGAGCATATGCATTCAGAAACTGTTCGTCACTTTCGGGATTCTTTATTCCCCACAGTGTTAACCTTATCTGTGACGGAGTTTTCTATGGATGTACAAACCTTACCTATATGGATCTTACCGGCGACCTTTCATCTCTTACAGGTGCAGAGGAT
>ONTX01000227.1 GCA_900320825.1 uncultured Lachnospiraceae bacterium
GAGAGTTTTGTCACTTCAATCAGCTCTCTGATATATGCTCCAATGCACTTCCGAACTCCATGCAGGTGGAGATCCCAATATTGCGGAAGCCACTCTTCTCGGGCGAAGCGAAGGTCCTGTTCTCTTAATTGAAGCAGCGAACATGCTCTTTTCCACATTGGCAGAAGAACCGGTATTTCTTCTTCCGGGAAATCGAGCAGCTTCAGGAATTCCAAGCTCTCGTCCATCTTGTCTCTCTTTCTGGGTCTTTTTATAAAAGATCCCGCAACGGTTTTAATCTACATGTTTTTGCATTATATCATAATTCCGAGTATATGACTATCTGTAAACTACTTTCAATAATAGATTTTGTTCTTTTTTATGGTACAATATTCACGTTTCTTTATGACAAAGCCATCGAAAAAAGTCTCAGGTTCTTAGGCAAGTCTTACTCTGAGATGTTGACAGTCTAATTGCTTATCAGAAGCCCTATTCTATATTTAATGCAAAGATTACTGCCCATGCATCCGAGCTTTTGGTTGCATGGGCAGTAATCTTTGTTTTTCTGTTTAGAAGAAGCGTCCTATCGCCAGCGTATTGCGTTGTTCTGAATGACGGTCACTATCCGGCTCAGGATCGTAACAACGATCCCGATGCAGATAATTCCAGCTACTGCCTGCGTATAGTTCGCATATGTGATGCTGTTTTGAATATAATATCCCATACCGTGGGTCGCACCCATCAATTCGGCAAAATTAAGCATCAAAACAGACGTTGTAACCGAAACTCTCAATCCGGAAACCACGCCGGGAAGCACATATGGCAAAAGAATATTCAGAATCATATCGGTGTTTCTAAGATTCAACATTCTTGCCGAATCCAGTATTCGTGAATCTATGGAACTGACCCGGTTGATCGTTGTCAGAAAACTTGGCCAGAAAACTCCTAAAATGATGACTGTTACAGATGCACTCCGGAAACTCGGCATGATTGAAACAAGATATGGCGAGAAAACAATCGCAGGGATCGGAGCCATCACATTCGCAATGGGATATGCAAAGGATCTGAGTCGGGGAATCCATCCGACAACCAGGCCCAGCAACACTGCCAGTATCATCCCTGTCAGGAATCCTATGGATAGAAGCTCCATGGAATATGCCACGTTGAGCAGCATCGACTTCCATCGAAGTCGAAAGGTGTCAAATACATTCTCCGGGCAGGGAACAAGAACCGGATTCGTTACTGAAAGCACGGAAGTGACAAGCTCCCAAACAAGAATGACAATCCATATAAAGAGGATTATATCACAGGCACCCCTTTTTGCCAGCATATTCTGCGTTCTGTTATACCGTACGAGAAAAAGGAATTCTATCACTACCAATCCGGCCAGCATGGAGTCTGGTGCACGAACCGTTTGTCTGCTCTTTGTTGCAAATAAAACGGTTCCCACCAGGACAGCAAGAATCAGGTGTGACAGAAGAAGCGAGGAAAGATACTTATTTTTCATAATTCATCTTCTCCTCTTTCCCTTCCTCGAACAATGATAAAAGTCTCTCTCTGTATTCCTGAAAGCTCTCGTCTTCAATCCGTGGGCGTGGCAGGTCGATATACAGTTCATCCTTAATCCTGGCCGGTGTCATATAGACAACGTGATCCGCCAGTAGCACCGCTTCCGTAATATCATGTGTGACAAATACCACTGTCTTTTTTTTCTTCCCGTCATTGAGCCATAGCCCTAACAGCAGATCCTGCAGCTGTCCACGAGTTTTTGCATCAAGCGCACCGAACGGTTCATCCAATAGAAGGATATCCGTATCCATTGCGAGTGCCCGAGCAATAGCCACGCGTTGCTTCATTCCTCCTGACATCTGGCAGGGATAAAGTAGTGCAGACTTATCCATATTGACTTTTGTCAAGAAATCTTCCGCAATGTTTTCCGCTTCAGTTTTAGAAACCTTCCTCGCACGTCTGACTGCAAAACTGATATTTTTCTTTGCGGTCATCCACGGGAACAGTGCATAATCCTGAAAAACGATCATCCGCTCAGAGCCTGGCCCATTGATCTCAGTTTCTCCCACAAAGACCTTGCCACTTTTAGGCGCCTCTAATCCGGCAAGAACACGCAAAAGCGTGCTCTTGCCGCATCCTGAAGCACCAATAACGCAAAGGAACTCACCATCTTCAATGGATAGTGACACACTGTCCAGTGCTTTTTTCCCTTCCGGACTATCTGTATAGCTGAAACTAAGATCTCTGATTTCAATTGATGGCATGGAATTTTTTAATCATTCTCCTGAAAATATGCCATCAGGTCCGTCCATAACGCATTATCGGGTTCACGTTCCAAGAGGTTCATCAATGCGGTTCCGTAGACATCAGAAACAACATACGTATCCCAATTCACTTCAACCGTGTCGGTGATTTCCCCTAGGTTTGCCATTGCATCATAGAATGCGAGGCAGGCCTTTTTATCCGGATCCAATGACAGGCGCATAACTGGTGTATATGTTTCTGTTCCATAGACCTGAGCTTTCAGGAAATCCCGGTCCTGCCCTGCATAAGCTTCCAGAATATTCAGGGTTTCCTCTTCATTATTCAGATAATACTGGTATCCTCGTAAGGTGGCGGTTTCAAAGGCGACCAGTGCATCGAAATGATCTTCATAAGTTTTCTGATAGCAGGTCTGGCGGCAGCAGGGATATGGATCAACAAACTGCTTTACCGAACCGACCAGGGATGCATTCAGGGAATCTGCGTAGTATCCAAGGCACTGATTGGTGATGCAGTAATCATATTCCCCTTTCACACAGCCTTCTACTGCGGTGTTTCCGTCATTTACATAAATAAATGTAATCTCCGCATTATCTTCCGGTGTTCCAATGCTGTATCCGTTCTGGATCAGGTAGTTTTTCAGTACCATCTGGCCTGTTTCCGGCATCTGACAGGCTATGGTTTTACCTATCAGATCTTCAACACCGGTGATCTGGGGTGTTCCTTTTGCAGCCATAATCTCAGAGCCTTCAGCGGCCGTGCCGCCAAACACGCGCAATGTCGTGATACCCTGTGTAATAAAAGTAGCTGCAGCTGTACTGCTGAAGAGATAGACATCCAGTTTTCCTTCCGA
>ONTX01000498.1 GCA_900320825.1 uncultured Lachnospiraceae bacterium
AGGATAAGAAGCTTTGCATGCTTTGCAAGAGCCTTGGCAATCTCAACAAGCTGCTGTTTACCGGTTCCTATATCTTTTATCAATACGCGCGAAGACTCTGACAATCCTACCATCTTAAGATACTTGTCGGCTTCACCGTATGTTTCATTCCAATTAATAGCATTTTTGCTACCCCTCTCATTGCCGAGGAACATATTCTCGCCAATGGTCATCTGGGGTACAAGTGCCAGCTCCTGGTGAATGATAACGATTCCCTTTTTCTCAGAATCGGTTATTTTCTGGAATTGGCATACTTCTCCTTTATAAACTATGTCCCCTTCGTAACTTCCGTACGGATAAATGCCGCTGAGCACGTTCATGAGCGTGGACTTGCCGGCTCCGTTTTCACCGACCAGTGCATGGATCTCACCCTCTTCAACCTGAAGGTTGACATTATCGAGAGCCTTGACACCGGGGAAAGTCTTGGTGATATTCTTCATTTCAAGAATCAGGTTTCCCAAGAGTATACCTCCAATCTCCTTACCGATAAACAGGCGGGCAAAATACCCGCCTGTCTATAAATTATTACTTGTCTGAATTACTTAAGCTGATCTGCAGTGTAGTATCCGGACTCGATGAGGATCTTCTCATAGTTGGATGCATCTGCGAAGATGGGCTCGCAAAGGAATGAAGGAACAACCTTTACGCCGTTGTCATAAGTGGTGGTATCGTTAACGTCTACGGTCTCGCCGTTAAGGATCTGGCCAACCATCTTAACAACCTGAGATGCAAGAGTTCTGGTATCCTTGAATACTGACATTGACTGCTTTCCGGCGATCATGTTCTTGGTATTCTCAATATCACAGTCCTGACCGGTGATGATGGGATACTTTCCGTTGTAGTTAGCTGCAAGAGCGTTCTCAACACCGAGAGCGGTGGAGTCGTTGGAGCAAAGCCATACATCAACGTCCTTGTCAGTATAGTTGGAAGAAAGAATGTTCTCAGCTCTGGACTGAGCGGTCTCGGTCTTCCATCCGGGAGTTGCTACAGCATCGAAGGTGTTCTGTCCTGAAACAACATTGAGCTTTCCTTCGTCAACATACTTCTTAAGAACATCGTAAGCACCGTTGAAGAAATATCCTGCATTGTTGTCTCCGGGATCACCTGCGGTGAACTCGATATTGAAAGGTCCATCTGCATTGTCAAGATCAAGAGCATCTACAACATACTTACCCTGAATGGTACCAACCATGTAGTTGTCGAATGTTGCATAGTAAGAAACTGCGTCAGAGTTCATGATGAGACGGTCATAAGCGATAACGGGGATGTTAGCTGCTGCTGCCATGTCAAGTGCCTCACCGAGTGAAGAACCCTCGATAGCTGCGATAACGATAACGTCACATCCGTTAGCAACCATGTTCTCAACCTGAGAAAGCTGCTGCTGAACATCGTTAGCTGCATACTGAAGATCAACTTCATAACCGGCTGCGATGAGCTCTTTCTGCATGTTGTCGCCGTCCTGGTTCCATCTCTGGAGATCCTTGGTAGGCATTGAAACGCCGACTTTCTTTCCGTTAGCTTCTGCTGCAGGAGCAGGAGTATCAGGAGTAGTGGTTGTTGCTTCGGTTCCGCTGGTAGCTGCGGGAGCGGGAGTTCCTGCGTCTGCAGAAGATCCGCAACCTGCGAGCATCATTGCTGTCATAGCAGCGCCGAGTACTACACTTGTTAACTTCTTGATTTTCATTTTTTTTCCTCCAATCAATCTTTTCCGAAAGCCACTGTGGCCTTCCACGTTTCGAATGATATCACGCTAAAAACACTAAAAAAATAGAATAGTTTTGCAAATATCTGTATATTTTTGTGTTGTTTGGAAGAAAAGAAAGAGATGTGATAGCACATTTTTGTCACGAAAGCGGTTTCCATGACAAAAATGTCCACTTTTTGATCTTTTTTTGACCTTTTTTAGAGAAAATTATGCAAAATAAACGTTATTTTACGTTCAGATATACTTCATCGTGGGTATGAAACCCGCTGCTGATAATGGTTTCGTCCATATTATCCTTAGTGACCATGACAGGCTCAAGATTTACATAAGGAACTTCCCTGAATCCGTTATCTGTCACAATAACGTCATAACCGGTTATTTCTTCGCCCTCGGCAAGCATAACCGCACATTCCGCCGCACAGCGGGCAAGCTTTTCCACAGGCTTATATACAGTCATGACCTGGGTTCCTTCAACTATCCTCTGGCATGCTTCAAGATCCGCATCCTGCCCCGTGACAAGGATATCCCCTGCACGCCTCTGTACAGAAAGAACATTAACAACCTGGCTTGCAATATTATCATTACCGCACATTATGGCATCGCATTCGCTCAAAAGATCGGGATTATCATACAGATACTCGGATGCAAGTTCGGATCTCCAGCCGTCGCAGTGAGTAGTTCCGATTATCTCCACTCTGTTATCGCTCATCACTTTTTCAAATCCGCCCTCAACAAGGTGGACATTATTATCCTGCATCGAACCTCCGATGACAATGACTTTTCCACCGCCTATTCCTTTACTTATAAGACTTTTCCCCATCAGGGTTCCCACTTTTTCGTTGTCAAAGGATACGTACAGATCGACATCGGCATTATTAATAAGCCTGTCATAGGCAATAACTTTTATGCCCGCATCCTTGGCTTCCTTTACCACATCTGTGAGGGAGTCTGAATCGATGCAGACAACCACTATAACATCAAC
>ONTX01000147.1 GCA_900320825.1 uncultured Lachnospiraceae bacterium
GCGCGATCTTGGTTCTGAATATGTAAAAACCAGGGATGAATATTATAAATGGTATTTTGATCCAGATCAAAGCCTCAAAGGACCCATGCCAAAAAGCATGCCTCCATCTCATTCCCAAGGCTTGCGCAATAGTGCAAAAAAAGCCGGGGAACAGCTTAAAAAGGAAGAAGAAAGGATAAAAAGCAGCATGTCCCGTACCGAAAAAAGGATCCTCCAGTATCTGGAAAAATGACAAAAAAGTTTTTAAAAACATTTTTGAAAACATTTCTCAAAACATTTTTCAAAACATTTTTTGTGAACGGCCATATGATCACAATTGCTTAACGTGGTCAAGTATATCCTTGTCCGTACAATGGCCCAGGATCCAGCTTCTGGCATATTTCATATATCTGTTCAGCCCTTCTTTCTGCGCTTTGCTCAGATACAGATACCAATCCGGCAATACAATACTATCTGCTTTTGTTTTATTGCAGTCTCCGCAGATTCCTGCATAATTTCCTTCTTCGTTTATCATCATCCGGCAGCTTTTGGGGATAAAATGATCCTTGGTCAGAACCGAAACCCTGCCACATCGGGCACATATCTTTTCCCCACATGCGTTTTTTACGATGAACATAAGGTTTTAACTCTTATTGTCTGCAATTTTTTCCAACAAAAAAGCGGTGGCATGATTATCGAAAAGGAGGTATGCCACCGCTAAAGCAAGACCAATTATATGATAACCCCTAAATTCCGGATCATCAATATAACCTAAAAAATTCTTATTGATTTCCTCTTAATACTTTCAGTGAGGCATCCATGAGATCCGAATCTATTCCATACTGTTTATCGTTTTTATCATATTCTATATATAAGGTTATTCCCATGAACTGATATGTAATGACCTCCTGTCAAGAGGAAAATTACAGGGAGCCACCACAAATTTTATTTTATTGTTCTGAAGTCGTCTCGAAAGAGCCTCGGATTATCAGTTCTCGGCATTGGCCACTCTGATATACGTGGATTGGTTACCGACAGGTCAATGGTCCGCCGTGAGCTCTACTGTCTACCCGCGTGGATCACAGGTTACTCTGTGCCAACATAGTTCATTCGTAGATAGCTCGAACCTTGAAATGACCGAAGCCCTTTCAAGACGACTTCTGTTTTCGCTATTGCTTACGCTATGCGATCTGTCATCATGCCCCACATGAAGCATGCAAGTTCTCTTGCTATTGCGGTTTTGGCTATGTTATGCTTTTTGCCCTTGTTAATAACCATCTTGTAATACTTGCGTTTCAAGCGCTCGTTAGCTTTGTCTGCGTAGGCAATAACTTGAGGAGTATTACCGGCTTGTCGTGCTTTTAATGCTTTAGACTTATATCCGACCTGACCTCTCGAGTAACGTTGACAGGCTTCCGTTAAAAGCATTCGTACCTGCCGATTTCCAGCCTTTGTTATACCCAGTCTTGTTTGATCATCACCACTGGAATTTTCGCCGGGAACAAGTCCGATATATGCTGCAAACTTTTCAGCGGTTGCAAAACGGTTAAAGTCTCCGACTTCTACGATAATCGACAGTGCAGTATACGTTTTTACACCGATGAAGCAACAAAGTTTCTTAACAGATTCTTTGTATTCATCCTTGTTGGCTAGCTCTTCGATGCGTGCATCAATGCGCTCGAGTTTATCGCTTAATGTATTGTATGTCAGCAGGTACTCGTCGAGAATCTCTCTGTATAGAGCCTCAATATTAAGAGAATTAAGCCATTTTAAATGCGCCGCTGTCCAATGACTGTTTCCATCGTAGCGATAATTATGACGGAGACAGAATGCCAGTATCTGTTGTTTGATCTTTTTAAGTGCAATCTTATGATCGGTGCGCATACGGAGATATTCTTTTGTTTCTTCGTCTGCCGCTGTTGGAACATGAACCGGACTATAGTTATGCTGAGCGAGGCATCTTCCTATGAGTTCCGCATCGCGTTTGTCCGTTTTGACCCTCTTTCTACTACGCTGTTCAAGCATAGTAGTAGGAGCCATGATAACACAGTTAATATTATGCCTAGTTAACTGATGATATAAAGTGTAACCGAGGCATCCCGCCTCATAACCGCATATGAAATGTGTATCTATGCCGTAGATGGTTCGGAGAAACTCGATATACTTGAGCACTTCTTTGTAATCAGATGATGTTTTTCGGGAATAAGATCCTTTTTCTGCTTCAATAGTGTAAGCGCAAAGAGTATAGCTTTCCTTGTGAACATCCATTCCGACGTAAACTGTGTTATAATTCATTTGATGACCTCCTTTTGTATGCGGTAATCCCTGTTACCACTTGATTTATTCCAATCTGTAGTATATAGGTAAATCCACGAACCTACAAATGGAGGTCATTACATATTGTCTA
>ONTX01000168.1 GCA_900320825.1 uncultured Lachnospiraceae bacterium
AAAAAAGAAGACGGTCTTATTGACTGGAACACTACATCGGCAGAGGTTTATGCCAAAGTCAGGGCATTTAATCCATGGCCCGGAGCTTTTACTTATCTTGGCGGTAAGATGCTTAAGATCTGGGAGGCTATGCCCTCGGATGATTATGCCAGAAAAGATGCACTGCCCGGTGAGATCCTCAGTGTTTCCAAGGATTTCATCACTGTCAGGTGCGGAGAAGGGGCTGTTAGCGTGACTTCTCTTCAGGCTGAAGGAAAGAAACGGATGGATGTTAAGTCCTATCTTCTGGGTAACCAGATAGAAAAAGGCACTGTTTTGGGTTCGCGGAACGGTTAAGCTTATATGGACAATATCAGAGGAATTGCTCTTGATGCTCTTGCCCTGTCAGAATCAGGGAGCTCAAGAGGAATCATAAAAGATGTTTTAAATAAATATGATTATCTGGATCAGCGTGATAAGGCGTTTATAAAGCTCCTCTATGAAGGGACTCTTCACCGCCGTATTACGCTTGATTTTATTCTGGATAAAAGATCATCCGTAAAGACCAAAAAGATGAGGCCTGTCATTAGGAATATCTTGAGAATGAGCCTTTTCCAGCTTCTTTTTACGGATGCTCCCTCGTATGCGGTTGTTAAGGAATCCGTAGACCTTGCCCGCAAGAGAGGCTTTAAGCAGCTTTCGGGATTTGTGAACGGCATCTTAAGAAATATTTCGGCGGAGATTGAAAAATCCGGAAAAAAGGATGAAGACAGATATCTGATCTTTCTTCCGGATGACCTTAAAAAGGATCCTGCCCGGTATCTGAGTCTTAAGTATTCATATCCGGAGCATATTACCGGGGTGTTTATAGAAGAATTCGGAGAACGGGCGGAGAGTATCCTTACTTCTTTATCCGAAACAAGGAGGATTTCCATAAGATTCAGGACTTTTCTTAATGCCGAAGAGATTGGAAATTGCATTTCGAAAATGTCTGAAAACGGAGAGGCTCCGGTCCGGGATGAAGAAATACCTTTTCTTTATCATGCGGATCATATGGGAGATATCAGAAAACTTCCCGGTTTTGAAGATGGGCTTTTTTATATTCAGGACAAAAGCTCCGTTAAGGCCGTTATGGCCCTGGAAATAGGTGAGGGAGAGAAGATCCTTGACTGCTGCGCATCCCCCGGAGGAAAAAGCATTCTGGCTTCAGAATTCTGTAAGGATAAGGGCAGCGTAACCTCCTGTGATATCTCTGAAAAAAAGGCTCAGGTCATCAGGAATAATATCTCCAGGCTTAAATGCGATAATATTAACGTTCTTGTCAGGGATGCATCTGTCCTTTTTCCCGAAGATGATGAGAAATATGATTCAGTTATACTGGACGTTCCCTGTTCCGGTCTTGGAGTAATAGGCAGAAAGCGTGAAATTGCCCTTAACCTTCAAAAAGAAGATCTGGAAAGCATATTAACGCTTCAGAAACAGATCATTGATTCCTGCGTTAACTATGTAAAAAAGGGAGGAAAGCTTCTTTACTCAACATGCACGGTAAGACGTGCCGAGAATGAAGACCAGGTCAGATATATCTGTGAAAAATACGGTTTTAAGATAAAAAAGGGCCCGGTTCTCCTTTTGCCAGATGAAGAAGAGCAGGACGGATTCTTCTATACAGTTCTGAAAAAATAAAATAATGAAAGATATTAAATCATTCAATCTAAAAGAATTAAAGACTGAAATGGAATCGCTGGGAGAAAAAAGTTTCAGGGCAGCCCAGATTTATAAGTGGCTGCATGTGAAGCTTGTTTCAGATTTTGATTCCATGACGGATCTTTCCGAAAAGCTCAGGGAAAGATTAAAAAATGAATATTATATAACTAACGTTACTGAATTAGAGGTTCAGGTATCGAAGGAAGACGGTACAAGGAAGTATCTATTTGAGCTCCCGGACGGCAATACAGTGGAGAGCGTTCTGATGAAATACCATCACGGTAATTCTGTCTGCATATCATCCCAGGTGGGATGCAGAATGGGGTGCAGATTCTGTGCCTCAACTATAGGGGGCGTGGTAAGAAGCCTGGAACCATCCGAGATGCTGGAACAGATATATAAAATAACAAAAGATATTAATGAAAGAGTATCTAATGTTGTTATTATGGGAATGGGAGAGCCTTTGGATAACTTTGATAACGTAACAAAGTTTATTGAATTGATCTCCGATGAAAATGGTCTGAATATCTCCCAGAGGAATCTGACCCTTTCAACATGCGGACTTGTCCCTGAGATAAAAAAGCTTGCGGATCTTCATTTTGGAATAACACTTGCTATTTCTTTGCATGCAGGAACGGACGAGAAAAGAAAGGCGCTTATGCCTATAGCAAATAAGTATTCATTAAATGAACTTATTGATGCCTGTTCTTATTATTTCGACAAGACGGGCAGGAGGCTGACCTTTGAGTACAGCCTGATACAGGGGGAGAATGATACCGAAGAAGATGCACGTAAAGTGGCTTCTCTTGCCAAAAGAGTATCTGCCCACGTCAATTTAATACCCGTAAATCCGGTCACAGAAACCGGTTTTAAGTCTTCCGTTCCCGACAGAGTTAACGGTTTTAAGGATATTTTGGAAAAAAACGGTGTTAATTCTACCGTAAGACGTGAAATGGGCCGGGACATAGACGGAGCCTGCGGTCAATTACGCAAAAGAAGGCTTGTCTGATTGATTTATTGGCCGATTAGTGATAATATTTACGCGATATGCTTAAGATTTGTTCACGTTCCGATAAGGGACCTGTCAGAAAAAATAATCAGGATTCAGTCTACACTTCAGATGCTCCCATCGGAGATCTTCTGAATGTTTTTATTGTTGCGGACGGAATGGGCGGTCACACCGCAGGTGAGCTTGCCTCCAGCATCGCAATAAATACCATGCTCGATTCTCTTCGGGTTTCCAATGACAAAAATCCCGCAGTATCATTAAAGAAGGCTGTACGCAGTGCCAATACCGCAGTTTTTGAGAAATCTCTCAGTATAGACTGTGCTGACGGCATGGGTACAACTATTGTTGCCTGCACTTTCATAGAGAACGTTGTTCAGGCTGTCAATGTAGGTGACAGCCGTATGTATGTTATTAACGCAGGATCCATTAAACAGGTGACCGTGGATCATTCCCTTGTGGAGGAGATGATCAGAAGAGGAGGTCTTACCAGAGATAAAGCAAGATCCCATCCTGAAAAGAATGTCATCACCAGAGCTGTCGGCATTAAGCCCGAGGTAGAGCCCGATGTTTTCACCACCATTTTGGAAAGCGGTGATACTGTACTTCTTTGTACCGACGGACTTACCAACATGGTGACCGATTCCAGGATAAAGCAGATAATTTTAGGCTCTAAGGATGTGGTGGATGCCGCAGATAAACTTGTTAGCGAAGCAAATGAGAACGGCGGACTTGATAATGTTTCCGTGGTTCTTATCAAATATGAGGAAAACTGATGGTTAAGATTGGAATGACAATTGCAGACCGCTATGAGATCCTTGAAAAAATAGGAACCGGCGGAATGGCAGATGTTTATAAAGCCGTTGATAACAAGCTTTCCAGAAATGTTGCTGTCAAAGTATTAAAGCAGGAATTCTCGGAAAATGAGAATTTCGTTTCCAAGTTCCGTGTTGAAGCACAGGCTGCTGCGGGACTTATGCATCCCAATGTTGTTAATGTATATGATGTCGGTGAGGAAGCGGACATCTATTACATCGTAATGGAGCTTGTTGAGGGTATCACCCTTAAGAAATATATTGAAAAGAAAGCCAGACTTTCCTATGAAGAGACCGTAAGTATAGCAATACAGGTGGGTCTCGGAATTGAGGCTGCTCACGAGAAGCATATCATCCACAGGGATATAAAGCCTCAGAACATTATCATTTCCCTTGCGGGAAAAGTTAAGGTTACGGATTTCGGTATCGCAAAGGCGGCAACCAGCAATACCATTACTTCCAATGTAATGGGTTCCGTACACTACACATCACCTGAGCAGGCCCGCGGCGGATATTCAGATGAAAAGAGTGATATCTATTCCCTCGGCATTACCATGTTCGAAATGCTCACCGGACGTGTTCCTTTCAATGGAGAGACAACAGTTGCCATAGCTATCAAGCATATCCAGGAAGAAATGCCCTCACCCAGGGAGTTTGTTCCCGAGATTCCTTTTTCTCTTGAAGATATTGTACTTAAATGCTGCGAGAAGTCTCCTGACAGAAGATACCGCAATATGCAGGAACTTGTGGAGGATCTTAAGCAGTGTCTTCTTACTCCCGATGATGACTTTGTTGTAAGATACGGAGTCGA
>ONTX01000105.1 GCA_900320825.1 uncultured Lachnospiraceae bacterium
AGCACTTAACGTACTCTTACCTGATCAAACCTTGAAATAAGAAATCGTATCGTTAAGGTTATTAGCCATTCCCTGGAGATCAAGTGCAGACTGGGAAATGAGAGTAAATGTAGCATTGAGTTCTTCCATGGAAGCATTCGTTTCCTGAGTAGAAGCTGCATTTTCCTCAGAGATCGCGGAAAGATCTTCGATAATCTCATCAAGAACCTGTCTTGCCTTATTAAGATCATCAACCTTCTCCTCGATATTGTCGGCGCTTCTTGAAACGTTCTTTACATTATCGAGCATCTCTCCCATATTGTCCTTGGTCATTCCAAGCTTATCAGACTGCTCCTTGAAATTCTTGTTGAGTTCTTCCATTACCTGGACGGATGAAGATACATCAGCAAGGAGCTTATCTACGATCTGCTTAATACGTGTCGCACTTTCGTTTGACTGATTTGCAAGAATTCCGATCTCACCTGCAACGACTGCAAAGCCCTTACCCATCTCACCGGCTCTTGCAGCCTCGATGGAAGCATTAAGTGACAGCAGATTGGTCTGGCTTGCGATCTCCTGGATCGTGGCAGTAAATTTACTGATCTCGTTGGCTGATTTATTGGTTTCTTTGATCACTTCATCAATCTCAGAAACGGACTTTGTAACATCTGCAGACTGTCTGATCAGTTCATTCATGGCACCCATTGCGGTATCGCAGGACTGCTGCATAGCCTTTGAATATTCATTAAGGGAACTTACCTCATGGTTAACGGTATCTATACTGTTACCCATGCTGGTGGTATTATCAGCTGCATTCTGAACGGATTCAGCCTGAGATACAGATCCGCGGCTTATCTCATCAACAGCTTCGCTGACCTGACCGGAAACTTCGGTTGCCTGTGAAGCGTTCATTGCAAGTTCGTTACCGGATTCCTTAAGATTTTCAGCCATGGTCTTGGTCTCACCGATTATCTCGGAAAGCTTTCCGGTAACGGAATTAACATGATTGACCATTGCTCCGAACTCGTCGGAACGATCGGTATACTTAGTGATCTCAGTGAAGTTACCTTCTGCAAGATCGCCGACAGCTCTGTTAACCTCTTCAACAGGTCTTGTAAAGCTGAGTGCCATATTAACAGAAACAATTCCGGCAATAATGACAAGAATAACAGCTATGATGACGGAGATCGTTGCGGATCTTTTAGCTGCACCGATTGCCTCCTCCATGGTATTAACGGAAACTACGGCCCATCCCTTTGCAAAATAATCGCTCTCGGTTGTGCCCTGTCCAAGTCTTACATAACCGATCATTGAGTCGATATCGTCTTCAACGCCTTCATAAACGCCTTCTTCCTTAGCGTTTGTCATGAATTCGGCAGTTGCATAACTTTTGGTCTCCTCACCTGCCTGTATTTCAAAATTAGAATGAGATGCAAGGGTTCCTGTCCTGTCTACGATAAATGCGTGATTGGATTCAGCTGCAAGGAAATCATGTATTGCGTTAAGATCATAGTTTCTCTGAACGGTACCGATAATGGATCCGTCCTTGCCTCTTACGGGGCAGATAATGGTAATGATCCTGGTTCCGGTAGATTTACTTACGATAATATCGGATACATACAGATTACCGGAAATACCCTGCTTGAAATATTCACGGTCGGAAACATCAACACACTTTCCTACGGTTCTGAAAAGCTGCATTCCTGTGCTATCTGCGATAGCTATCGTATTTCCGTCTCCGAATGCTTCGTCAAGGTACTGGATATAAAGCTGTATCTCATCCCCTTTTGTAGTATCTTCGCCGCTGAGATATTCAACGACTGTGGGTGAGATGGAAACTGCCTGAATGGCTTTCATATTCTGATTGATTATTGAGGAAAACATATCCTCAATGTACCAGCTTTCCCATGAAAGCATTTCCTCAGAATCCGCCATGGCCTTCTGGGTTGATGATCTGTAGCTGATGATCGTTGAGATAAGAACGGGAAGAGCTGCTACAAGAACCATCACGGTAATGAGTTTTGTTTTGACCGAGCTAGTTAACTTGGACATGGTATTTACTCCTTCCATAAGAAAATCATTGGAACAATTTATAAATTATTTATAAATTATAGCATATTTTTATTTTGATTAATTTGTCCGGAATATAAAAATTACAACGTGTCTTTTATATACTTTATTATGTGTTCCGCCATGTTGATTCCGGTACATTCCAGCGTAGTCTTAAAATGCGGGTTTGAGTTTACTTCACATATCACGGGACCGTCTTTTCCGAAAAGCACATCCACACCCGCAAAATCAAGGCCTATAGCCTCGCAGGCTTTTACCGCAAGTTCTTCCTGTTCAGTCGAGGTCTCATATTTTTTCATATTTCCGCCGTTTGTTATATTGGACCTGAAATCGTTGTCGTTATACCTGTACATGGAGGCCACGACCTTACCACCCACCACGTTAACGCGTACATCCCTGCCGGATGATTCTTCTATATACTCCTGCATGATAAAAGGATGCTCTTTAAAGGAAGCGATGAGTCTCTCTGCTTCATAAGCGTTTTTTACCAGATGTACCTGCTGCCCGAAGGATCCCCTGTTTTCCTTTATTATCATGGGATAACCCAGTTCATCTTCCGCCCTGCGAAGAAATTCAAGATCCGTACATCCGAATGCCGGATAGGCTTTAGGCGAAAGGAATGTCTTCGGCATACGGATACAATTTTCCTGAAGAACTATGGCTGTCTGACCTTTGTCATCACAGGTTTCCACTGCCTGAGAAGAATTAAATAGTCTTAATCCCTTATTTTCAAGGCGCCTTGCCAAAAGAATATCCTTGTCCCAGAATATCCCGAAATCCGGAAGATCCAACGATTCAAATTCGGACTGTATGCTGCAGAAAATGTCGGTAGAGCTTTTCATTTCAAGCTCTATCCCGACATTTTTTCCCGCATTTAGTAGAAGTTCATATATTTCGCTGAACTTATCCCACTTTACGAATGAATTTACTATGAGCCAACCCTTCAAAACTTCCTCTTTCAAACCGGTCACCTGCGGAAATCCATACTATCTGTCCTGATTCTTTCGGTACTGCACCGGTGTCATACCGTATGTCTTCTTAAAGAGCCTGTTGAAATGCTCAACATTTTCATATCCGATCTCACCTGCGATGGTCTCAATACTCTTGTTTGTATCTTTGAGCAGGCTCTTCGCCCTCTTAAGCCTCTCTATCTTAAGCACATCCTGGAAGGTCTCACCGGACTTGTCCTTGATGTATTTGGAAAGATAAGGTCTTGATAAATGAAATTCCTCGGCAATGCCGTCAAGGGTGACATCGACATAATTTCTCTGGATATAGCTGAGTATGTCCACCAGCCTGTCCTCACGTCCCTTGCTGATATGCTGATCGGATGCCACTTTATTTATGCAGCTCACAAGTGCCGCATTTGAAGCTTTTATGATATCTTCATCAACACCGACTCCCCAATAGGTCTTTCCTTCGGATACAACACTGACATAAGCTGCCGCTTTTGAAGAACTGGTCCTTGAGATCGCATGCTCCTCATATCCTGTGAGCTCATAATCAACACCCAGATACAGCTTGATAGCATTACTTACGGAGTCAAGTCTTCCGTTTCCTATGGTAACGACATTCATCTCGGAATTCTTATCCTTAAAGCTTACGGTGCTTTCGATCCCCACACCGGGAAGCTGCTTATAATGAACCTCCGTTACGTCAAATACGGGTCTGCTGGAGATATATACATCTTCAAAAACAGAGAATATCTCATCGGGCTTGAGCTCCTTGTGTCTCCTGTCGGATATGCCCTTCATGAGATAACCTACTTCTTCCTTCATATCGGCAGGCAGGCTGAAACCGAACTGCTGCTTGAGAACAAATGCCACACCGCCCTTTCCGGAAGTGGAATTGATGCGGATGACATCGGATTCGTACTCCCTTCCGATATCGGTGGGATCGATGGGAATATAAGGTATATCCCAACGCTTTCCCGTCTTGCCTTCGGCACGGTAATTCATTCCCTTGCTTATGGCATCCTGATGAGATCCCGAAAACGCGGTAAATACAAGGTCTCCGCCGTAAGGAGTTCTCTCATGTACTTTCATATTGGTATATTTTTCATATGCTTCACGGATCTTCATGATATTTGAAAAATCAAGACCGCTGTCGACTCCGTGAGTTGTCATATTAAGTGCTACTGTGACCAGATCAACATTACCGGTTCTTTCTCCGTTTCCGAAAAGAGTTCCTTCAACTCTGTCAGCACCGGCAAGAACACCAAGTTCCGCATCTGCAACGCCCGTTCCTCTGTCATTGTGAGGATGAACAGAAAGCACCACTCCTTCACGATACTTCATGTTATCCGACATATATTCGATCTGATCGGCAAAAACATGGGGCATTGCAACCTGTACCGTTGAAGGAAGATTTATGATGGCCTTCTTTTCCGGTGTGGGTTTCCACACATCAAGCACCGCATTACATACCTCAAGTGCAAATTCAGGCTCGGTCTGAGAAAAACTTTCCGGACTGTACTCGAACATAAAGTTGCCATCTGTCTCGTCAGCCAGTTTCTTTAAAAGCTCAGCACCGTCAACGGCAAGTTTTTTGATCTCGGATTTTTCCTTTTTGAATACCTGTTCCCTCTGCTCCACTGAGGTTGAATTGTAGAGGTGAACAATGGCCTTGGGGCATCCCTTAACTGCATCAAAGGTCTTGCGGATGATATGCTCCCTTGCCTGTGTAAGAACCTGTATCGTTACGTCATCGGGGATCATATCTTTCTCGATCAGGGCCCTGATGAACTCAAACTCCGTATCGGAAGAAGCGGGGAATCCTACCTCGATCTCTTTAAAGCCCACATCAACGAGCAGTTTGAAAAACTCAAGCTTAACTTCAAGACTCATGGGATCGATAAGTGCCTGGTTTCCGTCTCTTAAGTCAACACTGCACCATATGGGAGCCTTGGTGATCCTGTCCTTTTTTGCCCAGTTATGATTAAGAACCGGAGGCATATGATATGTCGGTTTATACTTTTCGCTGACGTTCATCTTGCTCATTGTTTTCTCCTTTTTGGCATATGTTAAATGCCTTTAATGATTATTTATGATGAAACAATATCACTTTGCAAATATTAAATCAAGAGTAATTTTAATCCGGATATCCGGTCGATTTTAAGATAATCGTCGCAAAATCTATGAAATAAAGGGTTTTACCTGGCTTTTCTGCCCGGCAAAACCCGATTTGAAAATTGATCTATTTTAATTTAATGTATTAAAGATCTGTTCGTGCTTAGTGATTTAAATCTCTTCTTCTGACTCAACTATCTTTCCACTATCAAGACGAATGATCCTTGTTCCGTATGATGCACACTTTTCGGAGTGAGTGACCTGGAGTATGGTCAGTCCTTTCTCCTCATTAAGCTTTTTAAACAGTTCCATTATCTCCGCCGTCGACTTTGAATCAAGATTTCCCGTGGGTTCATCTGCCAGAATTATGGAAGGATTGCCCAGAATGGCTCTTGCAACGGCAACTCTCTGCTGCTGCCCTCCGGATAAAGTTGCGGGCATTGCTTTTCTTTTTTCCGTAAGCCCTGTGATCTCAAGGATCTCGTCAAGGTCCTTTTTAAGCTCGCTTTTCTTTTTCCCGTTAACGGTAAGGGGAAGCAGGATATTGTCCTCAACATTAAGGTTCATTACAAGATTGTAGAACTGGAAAACAAATCCGATTTTGGACAGTCTGAGTTTTGAAAGCTTCACATCCCCGAGTTTTGAGATATCCTCCCCGCACAGGCTGATCTTTCCCTCAAATTCCCTGTCCAGACCTCCTATCAGATATAAAAGAGTCGATTTTCCGGAACCCGAAGCACCCATAAGGGATACGAATTCTTTCTCTTCAACATACATCGAACATCCATCAAGAACCCTGTTAAGACCTTCACCCTTTCCAAAGGTTTTACTCACATTTTCTACTTCTATTACTTTGCTCATTATTTATTCTCCCTTACCGGTTATGTCCTGTTTACATGTATCCGGGACTTTTATGTCAGGTTAAACATATGTCCGCTTTTATTCGTATTTTAACTGCTCCGCAAGCTTCATCTTCTTCAGATTTCTGGCCGGGAACAGAGCCGTAAATGTAAATATGATCATCATGGAGACGTACATGATAAGTATGATATAAGCGGGGGTATTAAAATATATGACTATTGAATCGGAATAATCCGCTGCACGCTTAAGTACCCCGGATAAAAGCAGTCCCACCGCGGTTCCGAATGTGACGGAAGCAAATGACGTGATCAGCATTTCCCTTAGAAGGATTCCCGAAAGCGTCTTTCTGCTCATGGATGTTGAGATCATAACCGCGCATTCCTTTTTCCTGCCTTCAAATCCGATGAGCTGGCCCGTGATCATTCCGATACAGGTCATGGCTGTGGCAATTATTATGATCACCACCATTACCCTGTTGGAAGATGCGTTCTCCTTCTTTTCTTCTTCAAGCATTTCCTGCCTGGTCTTAACCTCCGAAACAAATCCTATGGAATATTTATCAATGGTATCTCTTATTCCTTCGGGGTCATCCGTTCTTATCATAATATTTCCGGGCATGTCATGATAGATGGACTTATAATCGTTTTCGGTGATAATAAAATTATTTTTATTCAGTGAGGTGACGGCTATCTTAAAATAAGAAACGACCTTTAATTCTTTTTTTATGGGAAATACTCCGCCGCTGTTAAAAGTAAGTGTAAGTGTGTCCCCTATGGATATTCCGTTTCTCTCCGCCCAGGCTTTTTCAATGCATACGGTTCCGTCATTCATTTCCGAAGGAAGACCGGTAAATCCCTTGTACAGCCTGAATCCCCCTTCCGGGAAACCGTAGATCATTGCCATTTTTTCCAGATCTTCATCCCCCACAGTCACATAATCCGATGCTGCATACAGATATTCAAGGTCATCGACTCCTTCCAGATCTTCAATGAATGAAAAATATTTTTTCATTCCGTTGCATGTAACGACGGTATCGCAGTCGTAAGTATCCGCATTAAGCATATCCGCCATGGATGTACCTATAAGGAAGATCAGAATGCACATGCACACCGAGGTTGCGCAGAGCACGCCGCTTCCGACAGTACTTTTTCTTGCCATGGCTTCCACTGATGAAAGATAAAGCTTTCCGTTTTCCCTTTTTCCGGCAATCTTCCGGATAAAGCCTGTGAAAAGTTTCAGCACAAGAGGATATAAAAGAGCCAGGGCAATGACCGCAGCTATGAGACAAAGACCCGCAAGGAACAGATTTTTTCCGGGTATGAAGCATGCTGCGGAAATGATGCACATTATGATACCTGTAACGATACCGCCCTTGCTGAATTTGTATTCCGTATCCCTGTTGTCAAAGATTATGTCTCTTATGGAAG
The DNA here is from genome assembly GCA_900320825.1 of uncultured Lachnospiraceae bacterium. Taxonomy (GTDB): domain Bacteria; phylum Bacillota; class Clostridia; order Lachnospirales; family Lachnospiraceae; genus AC2028. The sequence continues at coordinate 7,406 of ONTX01000105.1, forward strand.
TCTTAAGCGCCTTGATAACAGCTTTAAGAGGAATGAGACACTCTATAAGAACAGAACCAAGCACAACTCCCAGGATAAGAGCTTTGGAAATATCCGGCACTGTCAGATCATAATCCAGGCCTGCTGAATCTGACACTTCAAAAATAGCGTCACACAATGGACCTCTTAGGGAAAGGTATATGCAGACTCCCGGAATGCTTCCCAAAAGCGCATAAAACACATTCTCAAGCAAAAGGATAATGGCCGTAAACCGGGAAGAAAGGCCGAGGCTTCGCAGAGTTCCGATATATGACATTCTCTCACCGACGATCCTTTCGCATATGGAGAAGGTGATAAATACCACAAGCAGAAGTGCGATGGAAAAAATAACAAACAAAAGACCGTACAGCTCATTCATCATCTGCTCTACTTCATCGGTAACTGCATATCTTGATACCTTGTCGGGATCATAGGATCTTTTGAGGATCTCTTCTGCTTCGTTTATCCTCCCATTATCAAGGACATCGATCATCAGCATTCCACCCACAGGCTTTCCGCATGACAGGATATCTCCGGAATCATCATTCACAACAGCGCTGACCTCACGAAGCAGCAGATTTTTAATATCGGATTTTACTATTTCCTTAATAACGAATTCATGGGGCTTTTCTGCTTTATCGTGGAATACCGCGATATCTCCGGTTTCATATCCAAGCTTTTCCGCAAGCCTGTCCGTTATTATGACCTCTCCGTCTCCGAGATTCTCATCATGAAGCAGTCCGAATGAAGTTGCAGTAACAGGATCCACCGCATATACATCCACATCATCCATTTTGACATAGCAGTATTCGCCTTCGATATCAGAGTAGACCGAATCGGCAAAATACCTGATCTTTAATGTCCTGTTTTCAGGCATTGCCTCCGGAAGGATTCCGTTAAAACCAAGATCCATCGTAAGACCTATATCCGCTTCTCCCGTCATATCGGACATAAGGTTTCTGATAAGGAGACTTTCCGTTTTTGCCAGGTCAAAACAGAAAAGCGCGGCTAGAGAACAGACAAATATGGAAAATACAACGAGTATCGTTCTTAAAGGTTTTTTGAAAATATTGCTTATTGTTGATTTTATTATGATTCCCATTTTCCGCCCCCCTTAATACCATCTCGAGATCCTGTCCTCGGGAGGGATATACATTCCGTCTCCTTCGGTCACGTCATATGTTTCATAGAATGCATCGAGAGTGGAAAGGGTTGCATTTACCCTGATGAGGGCGGGACTGTGACAGTCGTTTTCAAGCTGTTCAAGAAGTGCGGCATCCACCCTCTTTTCAGCCCAGCCTTTTGCAAAACCTTCAAATAATTTTTCCCTGTCCTGCTTTTCCTTTGCGATGACCGTAAGACATTCAAGTGAACTTAAGTCCGCATAGTTTTCGCCAAGAGTCAGTTCTCCGTCCACATGATAAACGCCGAAAACCGTAAAATTATCCTCGAAATATTTAACCGCCTGTTCATTTCTTGAAACCAGGGTATTATAATCTTCCTCCGGGATCCATGAAGGATCGTATTTTCCTGTATCATCAAAAAGAATACCCGCACTGTCAAAGGCATGTCCTATCTCATGGCCAATGATCATTCCCAGACCGCCGAGATTAGAATAATAATCTTCATCCATATCAAAATAAGGGGCATGCATGATCGCTACGGTGATATTGATATTGTTAAGGCTCGGGTCATAGCTGGCATTCATGGTCTGGAAAGGCATTGTCACCTCTTCGCGGTCCATTAGCTCATCAAGGAGCTTGCGTTTTTCAATCATGGTGTTTCTTGTATAACTGCGATAAAACTCGTAATAATCCCTGCCGCCAAAGGTCCTTAAAATATCAGGTTTATTTCTTTCCGAATCAGCACCCGTGACATAGACGATGTTATCCAGTTTTTTCAGGAGCCCTTCCCTTGTTTCAGGGCTCAGCCAGTCCGCATTTGTTATCAGTACCCTGTATCCTTCCCTGATATCATCACACATACGGATTAGTTCATCATCCATCTCTTTTGTGTAATACTTTTCAACATATATGGGATCTGTCATCGCAGTGTATCCGGCATAGATCTCATTGACCGCTCTTTCCTCTTCCGAGTAATAATCAACGATGGCATACTTTTTGAGATTGTCATATCCGTTTGCGATAAATCTTCTGTACTTCGAAGCAAGAGCAGCCATTTCCCAGGCTTTAAGGGCATCAAGATTTTCTTCTTTGAAAATTTCCGAAAAAACTTCTAACTGGCCCGCATCCGTAAGTCCGAATTTATCACAGTATTTTTCATCTATTCCCCACGCTTTCAGATATTTCATAAGATCAACATCCGGCATAAGCGCCGATACTTCTTCGTAGGAATACACCTTAAAATGGGAATAGGGATTTTCGCTGTTCATTATCTCAATATCGGTGTGATTATAGATATCCATTGCAAGGTATCCGAAAGAAATGCCGGCATTATCGGAGTATTCCTTATCATGCCCCATTGCCTGCATCAGATCGCTTCCGTATTTTTTAAGGGTATTAAGCGGACGATAGGAATCTTCAAGATCCTCAAAGTCAACATCCAACACGTTTATGAACTGATAGAAATTAAGAATCTGCTCGCCACCGCGAAAACAATTGGTGCCGATGCCGATATTAAAGAAATTATCCACACCATATTCCATCTGAAGCTTTGCATCTATTGCAAGAAGCTCGTCGACGTTTGATGCATTGTCTATTTCATGAAAAAGTCTGTTAAGATCCTCCGGGATCGGAGCATTATCAAAGTCATAGGCTCTGTACAGATCATATGCCGTCTTGATCACATACTCCTCTGTGGCAGGTTCATAACCGCTGCCCGCGGCAATATCCCTGATGATGCCCTTGACCTCATCTTCGGCTTCTTTTCCGTTTAAGGGACTGTATCTGTATGCACCGTATTCAAACTCCGCGCCCTCCAACTCTTCCTCATTTACGTATCTGTAAAAATCATCCTGCGGTCTTGCGGGTACGGTAACACTCTCCGCCAAGGCAGGGCTTTCATCCGCCGTAGTGACATCTGTTCCGCATCCTGTCAGAAACACAGGAAGCGTAAGACACAAAGCCAGCGCTTTTTTTATATTTCTCATATTTTCCTCCTGCATAAAAACATATATATAGTACCATTTCTGCGCTTATCTTTGCAAAAGCGAAAAAAGAGGCATCTTTCCGGGAGTGGAAAAATGCCTCTTCTAAACTATGATTTTGTAATATTGTCAGTCAACGGCTATGTCGAGATTTTTTCCTGTAAGTCCCACATAAGCTCCGGAAGCTGCTTCCGAGCTCTCGGGATGTGCAATGAGCCATTTATTGCGTGCCCAGAGAAGTTTGTCTTCATCGTTACCCTCTTTAAGAGCGGGCTTGTCGGTATTTGTTCCCTTGGGAAGA
>ONTX01000088.1 GCA_900320825.1 uncultured Lachnospiraceae bacterium
AACCCACATAATTAAAAATGCAGAAAAATGTCGTGCTTGACGCGGCAGAAGATGTTTATGATAATGAAATAAGGATGAACCGTAAAATACATCAAAAGAAGGTTGTAATGAATAAATACAGGAACAGTATAATCCAATACGGTATTTTTTTTGTTGCTGTTTTCGTGATAATGACAACGGTCGTGGGTACATTGGTGTTTTACGGTTCTTTTTATCTGGTCCTGCAAAGCGAAAGTGAACTGGCATATACAAGGGCTTATAATGTTTCCGAAATGATCACGGAAATGGAAGCACATCGTTTTCTTATCGAGTATTGGCAGGAAAATCCCGAAACCATAATAAATTGTTCTGAGGTGAAACTTAATGCGGCATCTGATGCAGGGAGGATGATCGCTTTAAAATATGATGTTCATGATGTGAGCATGATAAATGATACCATAGCAGGATCAATGGATCCGGAGGAGCAGAAGAATTTTGCCGTTTACGCATACAGCATCATAAAGAGCGAAATGAAAATGATAAATCATTTTGAGAAAATGACGTTGTCGGGTCCTATGCTTATAGGAGTGTCGGATGACGGGACCAAATCGGTTCTTATAAGTGCCGATGATGTCGGGTTTAAGGCTGGGGATACGGTCACATTCAGGGAGAAAGATAAAACTCTGTATGCATTGGGTAAGTATGATCTTTCGCATGCTGTTGATGATCTGGTACATATATCGGCGATCGACGGAACTGACTTTGTCGGTGTGGCGTATCCGATAGATATTGATCGGAAGACCAGAGCGATCGTTTTGGTCGGAGTATCCGAAGATGTTGTACATTCGCTGAGCCGCAAAGTTACCGACAAGATCGTGGCAGCAGTTGTGAACATTGCATTGGTTTCGGGGATCGTTTTGCTGCTCTTACTGCATTTTGGGCTTATAAAGCCGATCTTGAAAGTCCAGTCGGGACTCAGGGAATATACCGGAGATTTCAATACCGAGGGGCTTATTGATAAAATGAAGGAGATAAAGGTCAGGAACGAAGTAGGATGTCTTGCCGATGATATAAGCATTGTAGCAGGGAAAGCCAGGGAAAATCTGGATGCGAAGATGGCACTTTCTGCGGAAAAGGCAAGGCTTGGATCAGAGATGTCATTTGCATCTGAAATACAGAGATCGATGCTTCCTGTTGATTTTCCGGATCGTGACAGCGAGAAGAGATTTGAATTATATGCGAGCATGGAACCTGCCAGAGAAGTTGGAGGGGATATGTATGATTTCTTCTTTATAGATGATGATCATCTTGCGCTCCTTATCGCGGATGTGTCAGGCAAGGGTATTCCGGCAGCGCTTTTCATGATGGAAGCCATGACTATGATCAGGGATAAGGCTGTTGCAGGTAAGACACCGGCCGGGATACTGAGTGAGGTAAATACTAAACTGACAGAACACAGCAGGGATCGCTTTTTTGTGACTACATGGCTTATGATAATAGAACTTTCGACCGGAAAAGCATTAGAGGCAAATGCAGGGCACGAAAAACCGGCTTTTGCCTCCGGGGGCGGAAAATATAAGTATGTTGAAAACCGGCATTCTCTGGCCCTTGCTGTAATGGATGATATAAAGATCGATGAATTTAAGTGGGAGCTAAAAAGCGGCGACAGGATCTTTGTTTATACTGACGGAGTAACAGAAGCAGAAGACCGGGGCGGGCAGTTATTCGGCAAAAAGAGGCTGATCGAAACTCTGAACGAAGTAACCGGTAAAAGCCAGGAGGAGATCCTGTCTCATGTAAGGGAATGTGTCGGTCATTTTGTGGGAGATGTACCCGGATCCGACGATCTTACAATGCTTGGATTTACTTATTATGGCACTTGATCCGGTGTGTATATACTATCCGAAAGGGGTGATCTGTATGGAGAAAATATATGCTTATGGCGGAACTTTTAATCCTCCTCATGTGGCACATATGTTGGCGATACGGGAAATGATAGAGGCGGGAGCAGACCGTATCCATGTTTTTGTCAGGATCAACGAAGGTGTGGATCTTGTTGATAAAGACACCAAGCTGTCCTGGTTTGAAAGGATGAAAAAGGATTATATGAGTACCGGCTGGGACAGGGTTATAATACATGAGGCGGTGTCATCTAATGTGAAGGGCAAGAAGTATTCTCTGGCTGTGATCAGAGACAGTATCGGCAAGCTTCATGAACAGGCCGGAGAACATATAACACATTATTATGCCGGTGATGACTATAATAAGTATAAGTTTTTCTGGAAGATCATCTCAAAGGATATTAAGCTGGTCACCCATAAGAGGTCCGGCATATCTTCGACTATGATAAGAAATAACCTGCAAGGGTACAGGTTTCTTATACCCGATTACGTATATGATGATATTATTGCGGCGCAAGGTAAGAGTTGACGGGGTGAAAGATGGCTGAGCTTATTACAAAAGTACTACTGAATATAACATGCAAAAAGGGTGAGAAGACTCTTAAAGCGATCGAAGAGGCTTCACAAAATGCCGGTGAATACAGCAGGGATCTTCTCATGAAGCTTTTGCGGGAATCAGCAGACTGTGAATACGGAAAAAAATATCACTTTGATGAGATAAAAAGTGTGGAAGAATATAAGAAGACAGTACCGATCACAGAATATGACGACTATGCTCCGTATATTGAGAGAATGGTAAAAAACGGGGAACAGAATGTCCTTACAGGCCGCAAGGTCGTTCATTTTGCACAGAGTTCCGGTTCGGTCGGAGTTCCGAAATATATACCTGTGGTACAGGAAGTGATAGATCTTTACAGTGAGGTTGGGTGCTCTCGTACATTTGCTCTTGCGGGCAGATACTTAAGAGAGCATGGCAGGCCTTTTCCGTATCACAAATGCCTTAACCTGATAGAGATCATTGAGAGAAAGACCGAGTGCGGTATTCCCAAAGGCGCCATTTCTTCAACAGTTCTTAAGCATGTAAGAAAATTCATGAAATATATGCAGACAACGCCCATGGAACTGATCTATCCGACCGAAAATGTTGACCAGAGGTATTTGAAGCTCCTGTTCGCATTGGCATATAAGGATCTTTCATTTATTGATGGAGCATTTACCACATCGCTTGTTGATCTTATGGTGTATCTGACATGCAACTGGGGGAAACTCGTAGAGGACATAAGAACGGGAAAGATCAATAAGGAGATCAAGATGTCCGACGGGCTGAGAAGTACTCTTGAAAAACAGCTTAAGGCCGATGCGGTCAGAGCGGATGAGCTTAAAGCTGAGTTTGAAAAGGGCTTTGATACACCGATAATCCCGCGGATATGGCCAAGGCTTTCATGGACGGGAGGTATAGGAACGGGTACCTTTGCTCCTTATACCGAAAAGCTGAGGAAATATACAGGTGATGATATGCCTCATGATAACCTTCTGTATGCGGCCTCCGAATCGATATTTGCCTGTTGTATGGGGCTTGACCGTAATGATTTTCTCATGATACCGCAGAGCGGCTTTTATGAGTTCGTTCCCGCCGGATCGGATGACTATTCACGGACATATAATATGGATGAACTTGAAGTCGGGAAGGATTACGAGATAATAGTTACGAACCTGTCGGGGCTTTACAGATACAGGATCTATGATGTCGTGCGCGTCCTTGGTTACTACGGCAGATCTCCGCTCGTGCAGTTTATTTACAGAAAGAACCAGCTGGTAAACCTTGCGAGCGAAAAGACCAATACGGAGGCACTTGAGGCTGCGATAAACGGGTTTGAGGAGGAGACGGGTATAACGGTGACCGATTACAGTGTGTATCCGGACACATCGGAGGAGAGAGGGAGATATGTTTTTCTTCTTGAAACTGATGGCAGTGCTTTGATAGATAAATGTGATGAATATGCGTGCAGACTTGATGAGAAACTTGGAGATGCCAACCCTGCTTATAAGTATACCAGAAGTTCAAATGAACTGGCTCCTGCCGTGGTTATGCTGCTTCAGCCGCAGACCAATTCGCTGTGGAGGGATATGATGATCTACAAGGGAATATCGCCGAATCAGATAAAGCCGGTAAGAGTGATCGATACACCGGTTAAGGAAAAGTTCTTCTTGAATCTTACGCAGAAACAGGAAAGGTAGGCCGGTATGAAAAAAGTGGTACTGTATTCTTCAAATTCAAAACGACGTTCAAAGGATTCAAACTGTGTTGTTTTTCCGAAGTGGAACAGACTGTGGGATAAGCTGGCTATGGAATACAGCGATCATGAGATATATCTCGTTGTCCAGTTGAACGGCAGATATTTTCTTGATATATACGATGGAGAGCTGATAGATCCGCCCAAGAAGATACATCTTGAGATCCTTGATATGGAGGCACAGCTTAAGGAGTTTGTTGATAAGATAATGCAGATAAAGCCGGATGTTGCCATTGCAATGCCCGGTCCCGTATCGGGAATGGACTGGAACGGGCTGAGAGATGCGGCTATCGCGGAAGAACTGACACGCATGGGGATCAGGACCATATGCTATCCGTTGAAAAGTGCGGAGATCTGTTTCGACAAATGGTCTACGCACTGCTTCCTTGAGGAGAACGGCTTTAATGTTGCAAAAGCCGTATATGTCCATCATGAGCTTTTCTTTGCGGGAAAGGACGATAAGTATTCAACGGGAAATGTTTATCGGGAAACGGTACTCATGAAGGTAAGAAATCTTCCGTACCCGGTCATCATTAAGGGCACGACAGGCTCTGCTTCCACGGGTATAGTGACTGCCGCGGATTTTGAAGAGGCAAAGTCATATCTAATGTCCGATAAAAACCGGGAAGATCTGATCGTTGAGGAGATGCTGAAGGGGCAGGAATACGGAACGGAGATCCATGGCTGTAAGGGGCATTACAATGTCCTCCCCCCTTTCATGAAATTTACTACGGACAATTCGGATGTCATCGATCCACTCGGTCTTACCACTCTTAAGTTTGGTCCGATGACAGGAGATAAATATCACTCGGATGTACTTATATCAGAACTGACGCGTATGGCCGGACTTTTGGATCTTGCGGGAAATAACAATCTTGATCTGATGCTCTGCGGAGATAAATGGTACATAATAGAGATAAATGCAAGATGGTCGGGAGTCACAACGCTTACAGCCTGCTGTGAAAACAGAAGTCCTTATGCCGTTTACTTAGAACAGTACACCGGAAGTAAAAAGGACTATACCGATATTGAAAACCTGAGGATCGCGTGTAATTTCAAAATGTCGGGCGGAAGTGATGAGATGCTTAAGAGACTCAGCGAACATGATAAGGTGGACAGTGTTATTCACTATGAGATAATAAGGAACGATGACAGCAGATATTTTTTCAATGATGTGATAATCGGAGGATTTGACGGTTTTG
>ONTX01000468.1 GCA_900320825.1 uncultured Lachnospiraceae bacterium
ATGGTGGTTATGTCATAAGTTCCGAGAAGATGAATGACATGGGGAAGCGCTTCAAGAACATCTTCTTTGGTTATGATGACTTCGGTATGATCGCTTCCGAGGTAATCAGCAGTCTGTTTCGCATACTTCAGATCGATCGCATCTTCATTCATACCGATTGCAAAAGTACGGATGGGCTTGTCGCTCTTTCTCTGTGCAATGCTGCATACAAGTGATGAATCAAGTCCACCTGAAAGAAGGAATCCGACCTTTGCATCTGCGATCAGTCTCTTTTCAACACCTGAAATTAGTTTTTCCCTGATATTCCTGCAAACGGTCTCAAGGTCATCTCTGCAGAATCTTACAGGCTTTGAAATATCGTTATAACAAATAAACTTTCCATCCTTATAATAGTGTCCGGGAGGGAAAGGCTTTATCTTTTCATCGGTAAGTCCTACAAGGCTCTTGGGCTCACTTGCAAAGATTATGCTGCCACCCTTGTCGAACGAATAATAAAGAGGTCTTATTCCGATAGGATCTCTTGCAGCGATCCATTCGTCATTTCTTCCGTCATAGATAACACAGGCAAATTCGGCATCGAGCATCTTAAAGCACTCGGTACCGTATTCAAAATACATCGGAAGAAGTATCTCGCAGTCACTTTCGCTCTTGAAAGAATAACCTTTTTTTATAAGGTCTTCTTTTAATCCGGTAAATCCGTAAATCTCACCGTTACAAACGACTGAGCAGCCATCAAGTTCGAAAGGCTGCATTCCTTCGGGGGTAAGACCCATAATGGAGAGCCGCCTGAAACCAAGCAGCCCTCCCTTTGTTTTTATCACTCTTCTGTCATCCGGACCTCTTGATGTCATCTCATCAAGAGCATCCGTAAATGATTTTTCGTCCGCCGTAAGTTTGCACCAGGCCATTATTGAACACATATTTACCACCATATGCTCCGCACAGACATCTAAGCTGCGCGGAGCATCCTTTATCAGTTTCTTTACTTCATTTAAAACTCAGATCAGCGAACACTGAAGAGCATGTCGCCGTATGAAGGATAAGGCCATACAGAGGAATCAACCATGGTCTCAGCTTCATCAGCTGCAGCTCTGAGTTCTCCCATTCTCGGAAGAAGGTCATCTCTGATCTTGCAGCTCTCTGCGATGATATCCTTTGCATCCGAAAGACCGAGAATTGATTTTTCAAGAGTCTGTGCTCTTTCATAAACCTGATCTGCAAGAGCTGAGAGTTTCGATACAACTGAAGTCTCATATGAGCATGCAAGAGAGGAGTTAACAGCCTTCTTTGCCTCAACAGACTCGGAAAGAATATCCGAATATGCTGAGATTGCAGGAAGAATATCTCTCATAGCCATGTCATACATGGTATTAGCCTCGATACGTACCAGCTTGCAGTAGTTCTCAAGCATGATCTCGCATCTGGACTCAAGCTCGGGCTTGGTGAATACGCCGTGCTCGGTAAGGAGCTTAACGTTCTTCTCGTCAAGAAGATGAGGCATGCAGTCGGGAGTTGTTCTGTAGTTGCAAAGACCTCTTACTTCGGTAGCTTCCTTTACCCAGGAATCATCATATCCGTTACCATTGAAGAGGATCCTCTTGTGATCCTTGATGGTCTTACGGATCATTTCGTGAAGAGTCTGCTTGAAATCATCTGCCTTCTCAAGTCTGTCAGCATAGATCTTAAGTGACTCGGCAACTGCAGCATTGAGCATGATGTTTGCGCATGCGATGGAGTTGGAGGAACCGAGGCTTCTGAACTCGAACTTGTTACCGGTGAAAGCGAAGGGTGAAGTTCTGTTTCTGTCGGTGGTGTCTCTCGGGAATGCGGGAAGAACATCAACACCGAGCTTCATGATCTTCTGCTCATCAGCCTTATAAGGCTTGTCATTTTCAATGGCATCGAGAATTGCAGAAAGCTCATCTCCAAGGAATACGGAAATGATTGCGGGAGGTGCCTCGTTAGCTCCGAGTCTGTGATCGTTTCCTGCGGTTGCTACAGAAAGTCTGAGAAGATCCTGATAATCATCAACAGCCTTGATAACTGCGCAAAGGAAAAGAAGGAACTGAGCGTTCTCGTAAGGGGTCTCTCCGGGAGAAAGAAGATTCATTCCGGTGTCAGTAGCCATTGACCAGTTGTTGTGCTTACCGCTTCCGTTAACTCCTGCGAAAGGCTTCTCGTGAAGAAGACATACAAGTCCGTGCTTGGAAGCGACCTTCTGCATGATCTCCATGGTGAGCTGGTTCTGGTCGGTTGCAATATTGGTTGTCGAATAAATGGGAGCAAGCTCGTGCTGAGCGGGTGAAACCTCGTTGTGCTCAGTCTTTGCAAGAATTCCGAGCTTCCAGAGTTCCTCGTTAAGATCGATCATAAATGCCTGTACTCTGGGCTTGATAACTCCGAAATAGTGATCGTCCATCTCCTGACCCTTGGGAGATCTTGCACCGTAAAGGGTTCTTCCGGTGTAACGGAGGTCGGGACGCTGATCATACATCTCCTTGGTGATAAGGAAATACTCCTGCTCGGGACCAACTGATGTCCTTACATTCTTAGCGGATGTATTTCCAAAGAGTCTTAATATTCTCAGTGCCTGTTTATTTAAAGCTTCCATGGAACGAAGAAGCGGGGTTTTCTTGTCGAGTGCTTCTCCGCCGTATGAGCAGAAAGCTGTGGGGATGCAAAGGGTCTTATCTTTGATAAATGCATATGAGGTGGGATCCCATGCCGTATATCCTCTTGCTTCGAATGTAGCGCGGATTCCTCCGGTAGGGAAAGAAGATGCATCAGGCTCGCCCTGGATAAGTTCCTTGCCTGAAAACTCCATGATGACACTTCCGTCAGGTGAAGGTGAAATAAATGAATCATGCTTTTCAGCGGTTACTCCGGTGAGAGGCTGGAACCAATGGGTGTAGTGGGTTGCTCCTCTTTCAAGCGCCCATTCCTTCATTGCCTGAGCTACGCTCTCCGCAACCGATGAATCAAGCTTTTTACCTTCATCTATGGTCTTTCTGAGAGACGCATAAACCTTTGATGAAAGTCTTGATCTCATGTCACGATCGTCAAAAACAAGTTCTCCAAAATACTCCGGTACTGATTGTGTTGCCATAACTGATTCCTCCTTTTTTTGGAAACAGAAAAAGACAAAAGCGCCTTTTCTGTATGTTTACAGAAAAGACGCCTTTGCCTTTTCAACTCATAAATTACTACTATCTCAGTCTACTGTCAATATGTTTTTTCGACTTTTTTACGTGTATGTTTTAAGTATGTTTTCGGCGGTTTCTTTCTTGCCCAGGCACATGTCCATAGCCTGCTTCTGGATGTATCTGTGAGCCTCCTCTTCGGTCATGCCGCAGGATTTTATCAGTGCCCATTTAGCCCTGTTGACGAGCCTTATCTCTTCCATCTTTTCTTCCAGGGTCACGGTCTTTTTCCTGACGCCACGGAGCCTTTCCCTGACGCTGCACATAGAGTCTATCAGCTGGGAATATACTGCCATATCGGGAGGTCTTTTTGCCACCATGACACCTCTTGGTGACATTGAGGAGCTTATCTCATCGTATAGATCGCTCCTTACGATCATCAGTGATACGCTCTCCGAATCCACGCAGACATCCGCAGCAAACCTTTTTCCGAAATCATCGGGGAGCGGGCTGTTGACTATCACAAAGTCGTAATCCCTCTCAGCGACTATTCTCTGGGCTGATGCCACCGAATCTACAAAGGTCACATTATCAAAGCGTCCGCCTGAGAAAAGTGGTCTCAATACATTATTCATTTTTTCCGCCGCTGATACTATCAGGACGTTATAAACATGTAATTCCGACGCCATTGCCATCCATCCCGCAAGATCACTTTGCTGCCTTTAAATACTCCTCAAGTATCTGTGAAGGAATATGCTCCTTTAAGAATGCATCATCCTTCGCACAGCCTGCCGCTTCCTCAAGAGAACCGGGAAGCTTTAAAGCTCCCGATAGTTCTTCCTCATTAGCGGTAAAAAGATTGATATCGGTAGGATCATCGGGTGTAAGGCCTTTGTCTATTCCTTCAAGACCCGCATATATCATAAGTGCAAGGACAAGATAGGGATTAGAGGATGAATCCGGGGATCTGAGTTCTGCCCTCATATGTTCCGACCTTGTATCGGGAACTCTGATGAGCGCCGAGCGGTTTCCTTTTCCCCACTTGATATATTTAGGTGCCCCGAAATATCCCAGTCTGTCGAAGGATTCATGAACAGGATTCATGAAAAGACTCATGGGACGTATGTTTTTCATTATGCCTGCAATGACGGGAGCAAGATCCACCTCTTTGCCTTCCATCTGGACCGAGAAATGGATATACATTCCGTTACCGGGCTTTCCCTTTATGGGCTTGGGGCCAAAATCCGCACTGGCACCGTTTCTTGCGGCGATGGTACGGACAACGCCTCTGAAGGTCATTGCATCATCCGCTGCCTTCAGTGCATGGCAGTATCTGAAATCAATCTCATTTTGTCCGGGTCCTTTTTCATGATGCGAGCTCTCGGGACTGATGCCCATCTGCTCAAGGGTCATGCATATCTCTCTTCTGACATTTTCTCCCTTGTCTTCCGGAGCAATATCCATATATCCCGCATTATCATAGGGGATATCGGTTCTATCTCCTTCAAGGGTATTCTTGAAAAGATAAAACTCCTGCTCCGTTCCGAAATAAAAAGTGTAACCCTTCGATGAAGCAAGCTCTACGGCACTTTCAAGGATCGTCCTTGAATCGCATTCAAAAGGTCTTCCGTCTGGCCAGGTGATATCGCAGTACATTCTTACGACTCTACCATGCTCAGGTCTCCAGGGAAGTATGGCAAGAGTCCGGGGATCGGGATGAAGAAGGATATCGCTTTCCTTAAATCCGTCAAATCCGGTGACCGACCATGCATCGATGGCTATACCCTCATCAAATGCCCTGTCAAGTTCTGTTGGCATTATGGAAAAATTCCTGGGTCTTCCGAAAACATCACAGAATGCAAGGCGGATGAATTTTACATCCTCTTCCTCCACAAACTGCTTTACTTCCTGAACTGTGTAATTCATAACAAATCCTCCGGGCACTCTCGGTGCCGTTAAATAACCGGTTGGTTCCGATGCAGACATTTAAAACCGTATTCCGGAACCCCTCATATAATGCGTCTACGCGGTTCATTTTATCATCTGCCGTGTTTTCAGGGCAATCAAAAACTATTATCACTACGCATTCTTGTAACCCATGAGATATTCATCAACCTCCTGGGCACATGCACGTCCCTCAGCAAGAGCCCACACAACAAGGCTCTGACCCCTTCTCATATCTCCGGCAGAATACACTCCGGGTATATTTGTGGAATACTTTCCCTCGGGGGTGGCAACGGTTCCGCGTCCCGTAAGTTCCAGTCCCATCTCTTCAGGGATCAGTTTCTCAGCACCGATAAAGCCTGCGGCAACAAGAAGCAGATCGCATTTTATCTTCTTCTCTGTTCCCTTTACAAAAACAAGCTTGCCGTTTTCAAATCCGGTTTCTACCGTTTCGATCTCAGTGATCTTTCCTGCTTTTGAAATGACCTTTTTAACGGTGGTCTTGAATACTCTCGGATCTTCACCAAATACCGCTTCTGCCTCGACATGACCGTAATCAGTCCTTAATGTCTTGGGCCATTCGGGCCATGGATTATCAGGTCTTCTTTCCACAGGTGGCTTGGGCATCATCTCAAGTGCGGTTACGGATTTGCAGCCCATACGTATAACTGTGCCTATACAGTCATTTCCGGTATCTCCGCCTCCCACTATGACAACATTCTTCTTGGAGGCATTAAACTTTGCGGGAAGTTTTTCATATCCCATGACATTTTTGGTTGCAGCGGTAAGAAAATCAACCGCATAATAAATTCCTTCGGTCTTCTGGGTACCTTCTGCCGAAAGAGGTCTGGGAAGTTTTGATCCGCAGCACAGAACCACTGCGTCATATTTTTTTGCAAGATCGGAAGTTTTAATATCCTTTCCTACATTCACTCCTGTCTTAAACTCGATCCCTTCTTCCTCCATCAGTTTCTGCCTTCTGAGGATCACGTTCTTGTCGAGTTTCATATTGGGGATACCGTACATAAGAAGACCGCCTATGTGATCATCTCTTTCAAATACGGTAACTTTGTGTCCGCGTCTTCTCAAAGCATCTGCTGCGGAAAGTCCGGAGGGACCGCTTCCTACAACAGCAACAGTTTTTCCGCTTTCACATACGGGAGGCATTGCATTCATCCATCCGTTTTTGTAGCCTTCTTCGATAAGGTAAAGTTCATTGTCCCTTACGGTGACGGGGTCGTCATACTGACCGCATATGCAAGCCTTTTCGCAAAGAGCGGGGCAGACCCTTCCGGTAAATTCAGGAAATCTGTTGGTTTTAAGGAGACGCTTTAACGCATGCTCATCTTCTCCCTTATAGATTGCATCATTCCATTCGGGGATGAGATTGTGAAGAGGGCATCCCACTACCATTCCGCTAAGGCACATGGCCGACTGACAGAAAGGCACACCACAGTTCATACATCTTGCACCTTGCTTCCTTCTTTCTTCTTCGGATGCAAATGTGTGGAATTCCTTATATCCTTTTATTCGCTCTTTAGCCGGAATCTCTTTGTTTTCTTTTCTCTGATATTCAAGAAATCCTGTCTGTTTTCCCATAATGTCTCCCTTGTGCTCAAACCGCCGATCCGGTGATCTCCCTGAATGCTTCGAGTTCTGCGCTCTCTCTTGAAATACCCTGTTCTTCGTACTTGCCTATGGTCCTTATCATCTTCTGATAATCCCTCGCTATTACTTTTTTGAACCTCAGGATCTCTTCATCAAAATTATCGAGAACTCTCTTTGCAAGCGCGGAATCCGTAGCCTTAACATAATCGGTAAGTATGTCCTTAAGTTCTTCTATGTCATACTTATCTTTTACTTCCTCAAGCTCAAC
>ONTX01000300.1 GCA_900320825.1 uncultured Lachnospiraceae bacterium
ACTCTTGCATGATGCTCGGGCATCTCATCAAATGTTGAATAAATGACCTCAACATTATTGCCTCTTATGGCTTCCTTCATATCGGTAACTTCCTCGGGACGCTCATCGATAAGAAGGATGATGATATGTGCATTTCGGTTATTGTAAAGAATGGATTGTGCAACTGATTTTAAAAGAGTTGTCTTACCTGCCTTGGGAGGGGATACGATCATTCCTCTCTGTCCCTTACCTACAGGGCTTACAAGGTCCATAACCCTCATTGCGATGTTCTTGTTGTCATCGGTTTCCATTCTGATCCTCTCATCGGGGAAGATGGGAGTGAGATTTTCAAAAGCAACTCTCTTCATGGCATCGGAGAGCGCATATCCGTTAACGGTATTAAGGAAAACAAGAGGCGAGAACTTCTCGGAAGGAGTTCTGGCCTTCTTAACACCTGAAAGCATATCTCCCGTCCTGAGACCGAATTTCCTGATCTGGGCAGGGGAAACATATACATCATTTTCGCCGGGAAGATAATTATCGCATCTTATAAAACCGTAACCTTCCGGCATAACCTCAAGTATTCCGTTTGCAGGCTCATCCCCTTCCTGGGGAGTATATGCATTTTCCGCACCCTTGGAGTTTTCTTCAGGTGCTGCCTTTTCTGACGCTGCCTTGTCAGGAACAGGCTTATCGGAAGATGCTTTTTTACATTCGGATTTTGCCGGAGCCTCATCTGCGGCCTTCTCTGCAGGAGCCTTCTCCTCTTCTGCCTTCTTTGCCGCTTTCATCTGCTCATCAACTTCCACAAGTTTATCGATGAGTTCTTCTTTCTTAAGTCCCGCGATACCCTTAAGTCCCGCTGACTTTGCAAATTCCTTAAGCTGCGCAAGAGTAAATGATTTTAATTTTTCTCTCATATAAAAACAACGATCCTTTCAAACAAACAAACTTATCTAAATGGGAAACAATAAAAATTTCTTTCAGAAACAAATTGAATAAAGATCAAAGAAACTAAAAGTTTTATATCATGTAATCTTTTCATAGTCAACAACTTTAAGTAATAATCACAAAAAAATGCCTCCCGGCCGGGAGGCATTTTTCATCAGAACTTAAATGTAAAATTCATCTCTATGATGGGAGAATTCTTATCGCCGTAAACTTTGGGCACATCGAAAGTCATCTTCTTAACACCGTAAACATTCTTCATATACGATATCTGATTGTTCGCAAGAAGAGTCATATTTTCCGCAGACATCACTCCGTGCCATCTGGACTGGATCTGAAGATTCGTGATCCTGTACTTTCCTGCCTGTCTTAATGCATAGATAAATTCATTCTGATTGGAAGGATCCGCGATCACATTTACAGTGGTGAAGGTAAGAGTCATATCTTTTGGATCATACCCTTCATAGGGAAGTCTTCCTTCATTAATGCCCAGATTATAATAATGGTTATAGAGGTTAAGAGGGATATTTCCGTATACCGCTACCACATCGGGATATTTCTTTGCGTAAAAAACGGGATCAAAGAGGCTTCCGTCAGGCATTGTAAGAACGGTATCCGATTCTTTTTTTGTTGAAGATGATGAATTATTTTTATTATCCTTGTATTCATATCCCGCATAGGGAAGTCTTTTTTCCTTAATACCGCAGAGAAGATAATGCTGGTATAAAAGGGCTTCATTCATACCGAAAGCCTTGTACACATCATTGTATGTAGCGGCATAAAAAGAAGGATCAAAAAGCATTCCATCGGGCATGGTCTTAACCACGGCATGACTTCTGAATGAAGGTATCATCAACAGAACGCAGATACCGGCTAATGTGACCAATATTTTTTTTATAATCCTGATCATCTTCAAAATATAACACCCTTTAAAACAGTTTACTTCTTAAGATCGCTTTTGTTCTGATACATGATCTTATCAGCTCTTTCAAAGACCATACTTACTTTTCTCTCATTATTAAATCTGTACATACCCGATGCTATCACTGGCTTGTTTTCAGACTTATTCTTTTCGTTGATCTTTTCAAGTTCCGCAAGGATCTCATCCGCATTATCATAATCGCTGCCCTGTATTATTGCAACAAATTCATCTCCGCCGATCCTGAAAACGGGACTGTGTGTGAACAGATTGCATATGGTGGTGCAGCCTTCCTTTATATAATCATCCCCTGCATTATGTCCCCTGGTATCATTTATGACCTTCAGATCATTGATGTCGAAGACAACTATTGCAAACCTGGGGGCGGAACCGTCATCTATCAGTTCATTTAACTGGGTCTCCACATCTATGTACGCATGCTTATTCTTAACACCTGTCAGAGGATCGATATTGGCGGCATCGCGCGCTGCCGAAAGATTCTTGGCATACATCTGGTCTCGCTTAACCTGTGCATCGATATTGCTGACACCAACAATAAGTCTGGGGCCGTCTTTTTCTTCTATCATTACGGCTTTAAGACATACGAAGATAGGCTCTTCCCCGAAAACCATACGGTAGTTTATTATAAAAATACCGCTCTGCTCTATAGTCCGCAGGACTCTTTCTCTTGTGAACATGGCCCTGAACATGACAACATCTTCATAGTAAATGACCCTGCCGCTGTCACGAACCGAATTTTCAAAGAAATTATCTCCTTCCCTGGTCATGCCCAGCGCATCGTATTCTTCACTTCCGCTGTACTCTGAATAGTGACCGGTAGCGGGATCTACGGTATAGATACAGATATAGTTTCCCGACAGAGCATTGATCCTGGAGAAAGTGAGCCTCTCCGCCTTGATTCTGTCGAACTCTTCCTGTTTTTTCATCTGGGCATCAACATTGTTGATACCTATTACGGCCTTATTTCCCGGAACATGAAGCTTTACAGCTTTAAGGCTGACATAAACAGGCTCTCCGTCAATTATGAATCTGCATGTAATAGTATAGGTTCCGTTTTCATTCAGTTCTCTGGATACATTTTCCTTCGAGAAGGATTCCAAAAATTCATCAACATCATCGGGATGAACGTACTTTTTCGATTCCTTACGGCAGGTGTCGAAAAAGTGTCTGCCGTGCCTTTCCACAGCAAGATCTCCCTTACCGTCATCAGGTGAATATTCGATATATTTTTCTTCATCAAGGTCCACATAATAAAGATTTATGTAGTCGGAAGAAAGAGCTCTTGCGATATATGTGTAATTCAGTCCTCTGTTTTTCTCATCCTTTTCCGTATATTCAAGAAGGATGGCGATCACGGAAGTATATCCCGTAACAGGATTGTCGGAGATCTTTCTAATCATGACATGCATGGAATTTCCGTCGGGAGTCATCTCATCGATGACCGCTCTCTTTCCGTCCCTGGCACAGCGCTGAACCGCTTTCATAAAGACAGAACCGGGCCCTTTGACATAATTCTTAAACTTAACTCCGCTTTTAAGAGCAGGGAAAAAACTGTCAATAAATTCGCGATGAGACCTGTTTGCCCTGATGATCTCGAGGCCATCCTTATGGACCTCAAGAATGACCATGGGCATAGTATCAAAGTATCCTCCGATCTCACTCTGATCATCTGCGGAGAGTTTAAAATCATAGAGGTTTATTTTTCCCAGTTCGCTGTAATAGCCTGTTTCATCCGGGTTTTCAAAACCTATCTGGGCTCCGTTTTCATATCTGTTCCATATCTCTTCCTTGGGTAGTGGCTGGCTGTAATAAAAGCCCTGGAGCTTGGTACATCCGATCTCTTTAAGAAACTCAACTTGCTCAGCTGTCTCAACACCTTCGGAAACCGTATCTATTCCAAGTGCCATAGCCATCTTGACCATCTCGGTGAGAATGATCTTATGATTTTCACCCTCATCAAACTGCCTCATAAAAACCATATCAAGCTTAACCAGGTCAAAATGAATTCTCTGAAGCATATCGGGGGATGAATAACCGCTTCCGAAATCATCCAGCCAGACCCTGAAACCCAGATCCCGGAATCTTCCGATCTGATATTTCATAAAATCGAAATCATAGCAGATTGCACTCTCGGTTATCTCAATGGTGATATATTCTCTTAAGATACCGGAATCATCAACCCTTTGCCTGATCTCTTCAACGATGTCACAGGAATCGAAATCAGTCCTTGATATATTGACGGAAGCGGGAACAAGAAAATAATTCTTTTCCTTTTGTTCCTTCATCTTTTCAAGAACACATTCCAGCATGTAAAGATCGAGTTTGTAGATAAGTCTGGTATCTTCAAGAACGGGGATGAAATCTGCCGGAGAAAGCATTCCCTTAACCGGATCCACCCATCTTGCAAGGGCTTCTTCATCGCAGACCTTACCGTTGGCCGCTCTTACAATGGGCTGGTAATAAACCTTGATCCACTTTTCTTCAATGGCCTTATCTATATTGTCTATGATGTACTGTCTGTTCTGGAATTTTTTGAGAAGCTTTACACTAAAATACTCAATGCGGGATTTATAGACATCCTTCTTCTGGTCACTGGCCATCTTGGCTCTGTCGCAGGCGATGGATGAGGAAACTTCCTCGATGGAATTAGGATAGATTCCGACTCTCAAAGGAACATTTTTTCCGTCATTGATATTCTTGTAGACATTGAAAAAGTCCCTGAGTTTATTGTCGATACCGGCAGATACGGTATAGACTGCAAAGTGGTCACCACCTACTCTTCCGCAATTCTCCTTACCGAAAAACGATGCTATAAGGTTTGCGGTCTCTTTGATCAGCTCGTCACCTTCGGTAAGACCGTACTTCTGGTTAAAATGCTTCATACCGTTCATGTCAATGAAGAGCATGACCGGATCATATCCCTCTTTGATAAATCTTTTCCTTCCCTGCTCGGCAAGTTCAAAGAAATAGAACATGGAAGGAATACCTGTAAGTTTATCGTAGCTGGCATTCCTTACCTGGTGCCTCTCATCGATCATCCTGTTAAGATACTGGTTGATTCCGGTCTCATCGGGATAAAGACCCTTACGGTAAAGACCTTCATCCGAATACCATACGGTTGCAAGCTTTACGCCGTTCTCTTTATAGATATGAACACCGTGGGAATGAATGATGTGATACTGGCCCTCGATACTAATACGGAAAAAAACGCTGTAACGGGCATCGTTCTCAATAAAATCGCGGGCGATGTCTTCAGCGACTTTTCTGTCAGCGGGATGGGTATCACGATAGATGTCATTATCAAGAAGAGCCATGGCATCCTCTCTGCTCTTGTGATGGAACAGTGAGATCATACCGTCAGAAACCAGTATAGTGACGATGCGTCCGTCAATATACTGGAAAATAGTGAATGGCATTTCCATAGCCTCAAGAAGCTTACGCTCCTCCGGGCTGTACTGATATTTTTCCAATTATACTTCCCCCCTGTGTGAAAATTTCTTTTCACATTCATATGATCAGAAAATTATACAGATTTATTATACTTTAAAATCGGGAAAAATGATAGAAAAAAAGCCTTAAAGAGAATCTTTTTTGATGGCGGATCTGAGTTTGGTACGAGCCCTAAGGATCGCATTTTCGGCGCTCTTTTCGCTGATGCCCACGCTTCTGGCTATCTCCCTGACGGAATTGCCGCTCATTCTCAGGACCAGGGCTCTTCTTTCAATCTCCGAAAGCTCCGTCTCCATGAGAGAATAGACACTTTCAACAAGCTCGGAAAGAAGTGCTTTTTCTTCGGGAGTCACATCCGCTGAAGGTATATCGGGAAAAGAAGAATCAACCCTTACATAATCTTTAAGGGGAAGATTGGACCTTTTGTTACGTGAAGACAGGGCATTAAGGATATTTCCCCTGATCTCGAATGAAACATAGGTCTTAAAAGAAGCGCCCTTTGAGGCATCATATTTTTCAATGGCATCAAAAATACCTATTATCCCTTCCTGGATGATATCGTCCTTGTCGGGAGAATTGATGTTCATTGCCATATAAAGATATCTGACATAATCCGAATATTTGGCGATCAGGAAATTGGCGATCTCGGGATATTCGACAGTCCTTTCGTGCATACGCTCGATCAGCTGCTCATCAGTCATTTTGCTGTAATCGGGTCTGCCTTCTCTTTTTTTTGCTTTTGTCATCCCTTCATTCGCCTTCTGACTATCTCATAGCACAGGACACCGCATGCAACCGATGCATTAAGAGAATCGATCTCGCCCTTCATGGGAATGGAAGCGGTCATATCACATTTTTCACTGACGAGTCTTGAGACACCGCTGCCCTCATTTCCGATGACAAGTCCGATGGGGCCGGTGAGATTAAGATCGTACATAAGGGTACCGCCCGCATCCGCACATACGAACCACAGTCCCTTTTCCTTAAGATCCTCAATGGTCCTGGAAATATTCTTAACCTTGGCCACGGGAAGATAATTGATGGCACCGGCGCTTGCCCTTGCAACCGAAGCGTTAAGCCCCACGGCCCTGTCCTCGCGGATTATGACTCCGTGTGCACCGGCCTGATCTGCGGTTCTTATTATGGCACCGAGATTGTGAGGATCTTCGATACCGTCAAGAATGATGACAAAGGGATCCTCACCCTTTTCTTCCGCACGCTTTAAGATGTCCGAAACCTCACTGTATTTATATGCAGCGATAACGGCGATGACGCCCTGATGATGTCCGGTCTCAGACATATGATCAAGCCTTTCCTTATCCACATACTTGATCACAGTGCCTGTCTTCGCAGCCTCTCTTTTTATGGTAAGTATGGCTCCGTCCTTGCAGCCGTCTAAAACATAAAGCCTGTCAACGGTCTTGCCCGCACGGAATGCTTCCGTTACCGGATTTCTGCCTTCTATCAGATTCTCTTCCACTTCGTTCCCTCTCTGGTATCTTCAAGAACAATACCTCTTTCAAGAAGCTCGTTACGTATTCCGTCAGCAAGTGCAAAGTCTTTATTTTTCTTTGCTTCCTTACGCTTAGCGATCATCTCTTCTATCTCGGCAGCTTCGGGATCACCGGCTGCATCATCTTCCTTAAGAACGATAAGACCCAGTATATCCGAAAGTTTAACGAGAGTATCAAGATATGCCTTAACAAGTTCTGCGGGAGCCTTGTCATCGCCGGATGATCTGACCGCCGAGTTAGCTGCCCTTACAAGTTCAAAGATGGCTGTAATGGCATCTGCGGTATTAAGATCGTCATCCATTGCATCTTCGAACATCTTAACGAATGTCTGTATTCCGTCAAGGAGGGCCTTTTCATCCGCACTCAAGTCTCTTTCGGGGGCATCCTTAAGCGCACTGTCAAGCATGCCGGCACAGGTACTGATTCTTTCAAGAGAAGCCTTGGCCTGTTCCATAAGATCTGCGGAGAAGTTAAGAGGTCCCCTGTACTGTGCGGTCTGCATGAAAAACCTGAGAACCTGAAGATCGTACTTTTCGGAGATCTCCCTTACTGTAAAAAAGTTACCCAGGGATTTGCTCATCTTACGGTTATCGATATTAAGGAATCCGTTATGCATCCAGTAATGACTGAAGGGCTTTCCGGATGTACATTCGGACTGTGCTATCTCATTTTCGTGATGGGGGAAGATAAGATCCTCTCCTCCCGCGTGGATATCAATGGTCTCTCCAAGATACTTTTTGCTCATGACAGAGCACTCGATATGCCAGCCGGGACGACCGTCACACCAGGGTGAAGGCCATGAGGGCTCGCCTTCTTTCTTAGGCTTCCAAAGAACGAAATCAAGGGGATCTTCCTTCTGGTCCTCTCCCGTTACCTGAAGCATTCTCTCACCGGTCCTTAAGTCATCGAGATTTTTGTGTGAAAGCTTTCCGTATTCATCAAAGGATCTGGTCCTGAAATAAACGGTTCCGTCAGCTGCAGCATATGCATGTCCCTTTTCGATAAGAGCAGAGATCATATCGATCATTCCGTCTATCTCTTTTGTAGCCTGGGGGTGGGTTGTGGCAGGACGTACGTTAAGAGCCTGCATGTCCTTTTTACACTCTTCGATATAACGCTCGGAAATCTCCGAAGGATCCACACCCTCTTCATTTGCCTTCTTTATGATCTTGTCATCAACATCCGTAAAATTGGATACGTAATTAACATCGTATCCCTTGTATTCCATGTATCTTCTGAAGGTATCGAATACGATCATGGGACGGGCGTTACCGATGTGAATGAAGTTGTATACGGTGGGGCCGCAGACATACATGGTAAGCTTGCCCGGCTCGATGGGAACGAATTCTTCTTTCCTTCTTGTGAGTGTGTTAAAAATTTTCATATGAACAGACCTTTCGTAAACCTAAGTTTTATTTATGACTTTTTTCCGGGACATCCGCCCGGACAGCCGCTACATCCGGGGGACATATAACCGCCCTCATCGTAGACGGAATTGATGAGTGCCACGGCCTGGGAGGAGATTCCCTCGCCTGAACCGGTAAAGCCCAGACCCTCTTCCGTCGTTGCTTTGACGCTTACTCTTGAGACATCAAGATCAAGGGCTCTTGCTATGTTAACTCTCATCTCATCTATGTGGGGCTTCATCTTGGGAGCCTGTGCTATTATGGTGGAATCGATATTATCGATCACATATCCTTCTTCAAAAAGGATCTCCCTGACTCTTGCAAGAAGTTGTATGGAATCCGCACCCTTATATTTTTCATCGGTGTCGGGAAAATGCTTACCGATATCTCCAAGAGCAGCTGCACCAAGAAGTGCATCCATTATGGCATGGGTAAGGACATCGGCATCGGAGTGTCCGAGAAGTCCCTTCTCATAGGGAATCTTCACACCGCCGATGATCAGGTCTCTTCCTTCACACAGCTTATGTACATCGTAGCCTGTACCAATTCTCATATCACTTTGTCCTTTTCAAAAGGCAAAACAGGGGGACGGTTCCGCCGTTTCACTAAAATAGTTCGTTTGTTATGTACTGGAATACATCACTTGCTTTTTCCTTCCAGACATCAACAATATGCTCTGCGATCTCCTCCGTGGGAACTGAGAGAGTCATATCAAGAGTCGTAACGTCACGGTCCTTGATGATGAGTCTGGTCTCATATTCACCGGTAACGCTGTTCTGGACGTAATCGCCCTTCACCGCCAGTTCGTTCCTGAGTTCAAATGCCTTATCTGTAAAATAGTTCTCGATATCATTTTTGATGAAATCGGGAAGTCTGGAACTGAAATACTTAATGGTATCACGACCTTCCGTTGTAATGGAAAGTTCGGTGGCATTGTGGGAATGGGGCGCCTGTGATATAAGTCCGTTTTCTATCAGTTCTCCCTGTGCCTGGGTAAGTAGCATGTAATCGGCATAATCCCTTCCCAGAACAAAATCGGATATCTGTGCCGCAGTCATAAGGAAGTCCACCCTTCCCAGCATATACAGGATAATAAGTTTTACCTGGGCAAGTTTATCGGAATCCATTATTTAACAAGCCTCTTTACAGCCTCTGCAACAGAATCCGCAACTCCCGGATCAAACGCTTCGGGCATGATATAGTCTTCGCAAAGCTTATCTGCGGGAACAGCCGCAGCTATTGCTTCAGCAGCCGCAAGTTTCATCTCCTCTGTGATCTGGGGAGCTCTTGCTTCAAGGGCACCGCGGAATATTCCGGGGAATGCAACAACATTATTGATCTGGTTAGGGAAATCACTTCTTCCGGTTCCCACGATCCTTGCACCTGCTTTCTTCGCAAGGTCAGGCATGATCTCGGGAGTGGGATTAGCCATTGCAAAAATAATGGGATCGGGATTCATTGTCTTTATCATCTCTTCCGTAAGAACGCCTGGTGCGGATACTCCCACGAAAATATCTGTCTTAACAACGGCATCCGCAAGTGATCCCGATCTGTTCTCGGGATTTGTTATTTTGAGCATTTCCTTCTTGGTGGAATTAAGGTCGGTCCTGTCTGCGGAAACTATACCCTTGGAATCGCAGAGGGTTACTGAACCGAATCCGTACTTAAGAAGGAGTTTGCTGATGGCAACGCCTGCTGCCCCCGCACCGTTTACTACGATGCTACACTCTTCCTTCTTTTTACCCGTTACCTTAAGAGCATTGATGGAAGCTGCAAGAACAACGATGGCAGTTCCGTGCTGGTCGTCATGGAATACGGGGATATCAAGCTCTGCCTTAAGTCTTTCCTCTATCTCAAAACATCTGGGGGCCGATATATCCTCAAGGTTGATACCGCCAAAACCGGGAGCGATCTGCTTTACCGCTTTGATGATCTCCTCTGTGTCCTGGGTATCAAGACAAATGGGAACCGCATTTACTCCGCCGAACTCCTTGAAAAGAACTGCTTTTCCTTCCATAACGGGCATTGCCGCATAAGGTCCGATATTTCCGAGACCAAGAACAGCCGAACCGTCTGATACAACCGCAATGGTGTTAGCCTTCCAGGTATATTTATATGCAAGCTCTTTGTCCTCTGCTATCTTTCTGCAGGGCTCCGCAACACCGGGGGTATAGGCGATAGCCAGATCCTCTCTTGTGTTAACCTTGCTCTTAGCTTCGGTAGAAAGCTTTCCGTTCCATTTCTCGTGTGCGATAAGCGCTTCCTCGTTGATTCCCATTTCCTGTTTCTCCTTATTTCTTATCTTTTATTTTTTTAAAATGTTCTTTTATCTTGACTTCGTAGCCCTGACCATCCGGCCTGAAAAACTCCCTGCCGTCCAATTCATAGGGAATGTACTGCTGCTCAACGTAATGATTCGGGTAGTCATGAGAGTATTTATATCCCGTTCCCCTGCCCAGCTTGGCAGCTCCCTTGTAATGGGCATCCTGAAGATGGGGAGGGATGGGAAGTGAACCGGTTGTCCTTACCTCTTCAAGAGCTTCATCTATGGCAATGATGGCCGAATTGGATTTGGGAGCCGTTGCCACATATATGGCAGCTTCCGAAAGGATTATCCTTGCCTCGGGAAGTCCCACCTTTATAACAGCTTCAAAAGCAGCATTTGCAACAACCAGCGCATTGGGATCTGCCATACCCACATCCTCTGCCGCACAGATAACGATCCTTCTTGCGATAAAGCTGACTTCCTCACCGCCGTCTATCATCCTTGCAAGATAATAAACCGCCGCATCGGGATCCGAACCTCTCATGCTCTTTATAAAAGCTGATATCGTATCGTAATGTGAATCACCGCCCTTATCATATCTGACAGCTTTTCTCTGAATGCTTTCCTTTGCCACATCAAGGGTGATATGGATACCCGGCTTTGAAGGATCCGCAGGACCCGTGACGCCTTCCTTAACGCCTGCTGCCGAAAAAGGTTTCTCATCGGGATCTGTTGTCAGGATTGAAAGCTCCAGTGCATTAAGTGCATGTCTTGCATCTCCCCCCGCAACATCCGCAATAAGCTCTATGGCATCATCATCCGCATAAGGGTTATATGCTCCCATGCCTCTTCCTTGATCCGTTACCGCGATCTTCAGAAGTTTTACGATATCCTCCTTTGTAAGAGGTTTTAACTCAAATATCATGGAACGGCTTATAAGAGCACCGTTAACCTCAAAATAGGGATTCTCCGTTGTGGCACCTATCAGGGTTACGGTTCCGTCCTCCACAAAGGGAAGAAGATAATCCTGCTGCCCCTTATTGAAACGGTGTATCTCGTCCACAAAAAGAATGGTCTTTTGGGAGTTCATTGCATAGGCATCCTTAGCCTGTGCGATGGCATCCTCCATATCCTTTTTTCCCGCCGTGGTAGCGTTAATTGATATAAAGCGTGCCTTGGTCGCTCCCGCTATTACCTTTGCAATGGTGGTCTTGCCTGTTCCGGGAGGACCGTAGAGTATCAGGGAACTTATCTTGTCCGCCATTATGGCACGGTAAAGGAGCTTCCCCGGTGCAATGATATCTTCCTGACCCACTATCTCATCGGGAGTCCTGGGCCTCATCCTTGATGCAAGAGGTCCTTCGGATTCTTTATTTTTTTCAGACATATAGTCAAAAAAATTAATCTGATCCATGCTTTTCTACAAGGGTAACGAAAGCGTCGCCTCTTTCCTCAAAATTCTTAAAGTATCCGTATGAAGCCGCTGCGGGTGACAGAACGCACCCCCTGCCCTTATCCGTTATCTCAAAAGCTTTATCAACCGCTTCACTTAAGTCTGCTACGGGATATATATTGGGGAGTCCTGCGCATCCTTCGTCCGCGATCCTTTTTCCCGTGGCATACATGCATATGAACTTATACTCACTGTGATTCCTTATATAGTCTTCCAATATCTTATAAGAGATCCCCCTGTCCATTCCCCCTATAAGAACGACCTGGGCATCGGGAATACTCTCACATGCGCTTATGGCAGCTTCGGGTATTGTGGAGATGGAATCGTCGTACCAGTTGATACCGCCATATGTTCCTATCTTCTTCATCCTGTGGGGAAGAGCCTCAAAGTTTTTCAGGGATTCAAGGATCCTGCCCTCCGGGATCCCGAATTCATCCATGCAGATCTTCTTTACAAAAAATGCATTGACCCTGTTGTGCTCTCCGTAGAGTTCAAGCTCTATGCCTTCAAGGTCTTTCTCCGAAGGAACGACCCTTATCTGCTCGGAATCCGATTCTATCTCAGGGACATTTTCACCTATATAGGCTTTGTCTCCCTTTACCTGGTTACTGACAATATGGCTCTTTGCCTTAAAATAAGCCTCCAGGCTTCCGTAATAATCAAGATGCTCTTCATACAGGTCAAGAAAAACCGAAATCCTCGGTGAA
>ONTX01000080.1 GCA_900320825.1 uncultured Lachnospiraceae bacterium
TATTAAGGCTGTCGTCGTCAGAAGACAGCCTTTTTAGTATTTGTTATTGGGTGAAGTAATTGATTGTTGTTGAGATTTTAAGAAATATATTTTTGATGCCACTCGAATTAGTTTTCGAAGTGATCTATACAACAGCATTAAATATTACTCACAGCGAAGGCTTATCTATTATCTGCATGAGCCTTGTGGTCAGCACATTTGTATTACCTCTTTATAAACAAGCTGAAAAACTGGAACAGGAGCAGCGGGCAAAGGAAAAAGAACTCTCTCTTTGGGCAGAACACATAAAAAAACATTTTAAAGGTGATGAAAAGACTATGATGCTGGATGCATATTATCGTGAGAATCATTATAGTCCGCTTTATCAGCTTAGAGGTTCGCTTTCTATATTGCTTCAAATTCCGTTTTTTATGGCAGCTTACGATTTGTTGGGGACGTTGTTTGCTGAAGATTCAAGGAATTCGGCAGGTTTCTTTTTAATATCTGATCTTAGGTATCCGGATGGACTTATTTCATTTGCAGGGATCAGTATTAATTTCCTGCCGATATTAATGACTTTGATTAGTCTTGTTGCTACATATATCTATACAAAAGGGCTTCCAATAAAAACTGCCGCCAGGTCTTTGGTTTTGCCTGTTATATTCTTGGTTGTTTTATATAAATCTCCTTCTGCTCTTTTACTTTACTGGACGATGAATAATGTCTATTCGTTGATCAAAACAATTGTAATTAAACACTTTGAGAGCAAAAAGATAAATAAAGGCGCTATACAAAAATCAAAAAGAACGTTTAAACCAAAAGGCAGATTTGCAAATATGGTTGAGTCATTTTTGAATATGCCCCCAAAAACAAGCAGTTTTATTTTTCCTGTGTTATTTATGTCTGTTTTGACGGGTTTATTGATTCCTCTTACATATTTAAGCGCATCACCGGAAGAATTCATTGATATTACTACGCTTGAGAATCCCAACAGTTTTTTAATACACTCCTTTTTTATAGCGGTTGGTTTCTTCGTTGTCTGGCCAAGTGTATTTTATTATCTGGCAAGTAAGAAGTTGAAAAACATCTTTGCTGTGATGATGTTTGGAATTTCCGCAGTCTCTGTTGTTAATTTTATGTTTTTTGGCAAAGATACCGGGATTATCAATACTATATTGGTGTTTGATAACGTTCCGACTTATTCTTTATCACAAGTTATTGTTAATACTATAGTGGTGATTTTCGTTTTTGCAATTTGTGTGTTTTTATACAGATATAAAAAAGCATGCAATCTTATGCTTGCAGCAGCTGTTTTTGCTTCATTAACTGTATCAGCAATCGATTTTGCAAAGATTAATGATACATATTCTTCGGTAATGAATCATATTGATGATTTCAGAGAAGATGATAATCCGCAGATTGTACTATCATCTACCGGAGAAAATGTAATGGTGATCATGCTTGATAAAGCAATGTCAAGATATATCCCTTATGTATTCAATGAATTTCCTGAGTTGAAAGAACAGTATGATGGATTTGAGTATTATCCCAATACGGTTTCTTTTGGGCAGTATACATTATTCGGTTCTTCACCCTTATTTGGTGGCTATGAATATACTCCGGATCAGATGGATGCAAGAGCTGATGTATCTTTAAAGGATAAACATGATGAGTCACTTAAAGTATTACCTGAACTTTTCAGTGAACAGGGATATGGTGTAAATGTTATGGATCTCCCTTTCCCCGGATGGAGTTTTAAAGCTGACTATTCTTCTTTTGAAGATATAGAGAATTGCCATTCATATCACGCGGAAGATTTTTATAACGGTAATTCTGAATCGCATACAAATGTTAAAAATCGAAGAAAACGCAATTTATTTATGTATAGCATTTTCAGATGTTCTCCACTTTGTCTGCAGACTGTTATTTATGATAATGGCAATTACCTTTCTTCAAAAGAGGATGCATACAATGTGTATGATATTTTGTCGAATTACAGAGTCTTGGAAAAAATGGATGAAATGACTCAGATTAGCAATGATAAGGAAGGATATTTGCTGCTTTTAGGTAACGAAACAACGCACGATTTAACAAATCTAAGAAACTATGATCCCTATACTCCATATGAATTTACTGAAGGGTATAACATTTCTGATGGCAACCAGGAAATATATTTGTGGAACTGGCATCAAGCCGCGACTTATGAATGTCTTGTTGCAGCTATGAGAGAATTGGGCAACTATATGGACTATCTGAAAGAAATCGGAGTATATGACAATACCAGGATAATAATTGCTAGTGATCATGGAACAAACTTATATGTTTTTGAAGACATGATGGGGGACGATCTGTTTACGGCAGAATGGTACAACTGCCTTCTTATGGTTAAGGACTTTAATTCAACCGGATTTGTTACCAACGATTCATTTATGACGAATGCGGATGTTCCGACTATAGCTCTTGATGGAATAGTTGATAATCCCCATAATCCTTATACAGGAAAGCCTATTAATTCCGATCCTAAAAACGGCGATATAGTAATAGGTTTCTCATTATCTCAAGATGATAGCATCTGGAATCCGGATTATAATCCGGGCAACACCTTCACATATGATGAAAATTTTGAATGGTACAAATTGATTAATAAGGATATCTATAATATTAATAATTGGGTTCCGATTGATAAACCGGAAGTATGATTTCAAGCCTTATTACATGGATGGGTATACATGTAATAAGGCTTGATCCCATCATATTATTTGGGTTGTTCCGGTGAATACTGGGCTATCAGCTGTTTTCCGCAAAACGGGCATATTCCCACGGTGTTTGCCCTGATCTTAAGGCTCGCAGCGCAGCTCGGGCAATTAACACCGACAAAGGGTTTGTTTTCCGGGATGCCTCCGCCGTTTTCGTAATTCTTACCTATCTTATCTGACAGCAGGAAAGCTCTTTTTGAGACACTGTAATTACAGTTTACAAGTGTTCCTTTACGTATTGCGCGCGTAGCTTTCTTGATAAGCATTTTTCCCGGCATTCCCATTCCTTTGGCGAGTTCCGATACGGGTACAAAGCCGTCAGCGTCTGCCGTGAAAAGATCACTGATCCGCTGGATCGTAGCGGCATGGAATAACTGTATCAGGAAGATTATGAAAGGCGTGGAGAATACGAGTGCAAGAGAGATATAAGCGATTCTGTAGGTTACGGGATTGGATACTGATTCATATACGCTCTCATCAAATGATATTCCCCAGAGCGTGACAGCAGGGAGCAGTAAGGTGCAGGCGATTCCTGCCCAGATACAAACGGATAAAGACAATTTCCTGGCGTTTCTATACATTCTGATCTTCTCCCTTAAGTCTCATAAATGTTCCGCAGTGCACACATCTCCCGCCGCCGTTTTTACGGATGTTCACATGCGCTCCGCAGGAAGGGCAGGCAACTACCTGGAATTCGTTTTCATCTGATAACAGGTCCACACGGACAGCTGATCTGCCTACCGTTATGTTGACCATATAGTTGCGCTTCGAAAAACTCATAAGGTCCTTTACGACACGGGCTTCGGTAAAGCCTGTCATAGAAGCCATCTCAGAGTATGCGATGATCCCGTCATGATCTTCTTCAAGGATCGAATTGTAGAGCACGCATCTGGTCAGGCTGTTAAGGAAGATCGCACGCCAGATGATTATTCCTATCTGTAAAGCCAGTGAGATAATAAAGAAAGCAATAAATACGAGGCGGACTACCGGCGTAAATACCGGATCATCTGCGGTTGTCATCAAGATCAGAAGCAAAACATTGATTACGGCTGGAACACCGCAAATGGCGATGATCAACCCGTTGATTATCTTTGCCGAAGTTAACTTTGAATTGTTGAGATACATTCCTATTACTCCTTATAGAACAGAGACCATTCCCAACTTCAGATTATACAGTCTTTCAATTTTTTTTTACAATAAAAAAGGGCCTGCTTCCTGTTCCGGAAAGCAAGCCCTTTAA
>ONTX01000136.1 GCA_900320825.1 uncultured Lachnospiraceae bacterium
GGTGGGATTCGAACCCACGCGCCCTTTCGGACAAACGGTTTTCAAGACCGCCTCGTTATGACCGCTTCGATACCTCTCCAGGCTGTAATTAAGCAAAAAAATAAAAGCGCCATCACAGCGGCAACGACTATATTATCAAACAGCCGCGACATAGTCAACAAGTTTTTCTTAAATTTTTTATAAAATTTCAATATGAGATAAAACAGGGAAAAGTTGCGATGTACAAACCCACTAAAACACAAGGTTTCATACGGAATTCAGAATAATACATCCTTAAAACAGATCAGCTGTTTATTGTTATCGTAATCGAAACTGTGATGCGCTCCGCCGGCACACCATTTCTCATATTCGCATCCTCTGCACTTTGAATCTCTTTCCGAAAGGTGCTTTCTGAAAGTTTCAAATCTGTTATTCCAGATATAAGTAAATGATTCTTCATTAACATTTCCGAACACGGTATCCGGGCCCGGCATTATATCAAGACATCCCGTAACGGAGCCATCCGCTCTTATACTTGCCGTAAAAACTCCCGCATTACACAAAAACATTCTATTCCTTACATTTCCCTCAAGATCCGTACCAAGAAAATGTGAACATCCGTATTCCACAGGATACCCTTCTCTTCTCTTTTCCAGAATAAATGAAAAAAGTCTTCTCTGATCATCTGCCGTAAGAAGCATATCGGGATGTTCCAGTGCACGCCCGATGGGCTCTATACCTATGACGCGCCAGGAATCGACATCAATGTCTTTTACAATTTCAAAAAGCGCATCAAGTTCTACGATATTTTTATGGTTAATTACCGTAGTTATCTGTATCGCATGGAAGCAGTCTTCGGCAATGAGATTTTCTATGCCTCTCATTGCAAGAGCATATCCTCCCTTAAGTCCTCTCTGCTCATCGTGCGTATTTTCAAGCCCGTCAATACTTACGGATATGGTGCCCATTCCGCATTCTTTGAGCCTGCGGGCATTTTCTTTAGTAATGAGTGTGGCATTTGAAGTCATGCCCCATTTAAAGCCTTTGTTATGAACAGTCCCTACAATATCAAAAAAATCCTGCCGAAGCATGGGCTCACCGCCGGTGATACATATCTGTATCCGCTTTTTATCGAAATTCGCATCAACCTCATCAAGTATCTCCGAATACTTTTCCAAAGAAAGGCCTGATACATTCCCGGGTTTGCATCCGGATCCGCAATGAAAACAATTTTCATTGCAGGCAAGGGTCAGTTCAAAAAAAAGATGTCTGAGATCGGGAGAAGTATATAACCTCTCCCTGACCTCAGACCTTTTATCGAGAATGTTTTCTTTAAATCCGATAACCGCTTTTTCCTCAGCGGAATACTTTCTGAATTCTTCCAGATTCAATTCTTATTCCTTTCAATCCCCGGGAGGTCCGTAAACAGGTGCTATAGGCTGCACCAGATCATCCGGATCCGTGCCTTCGTCATCCTTATCAAAAAATTCAGGCGGCCCGTAAACATCTTCCAAAGGGGCTTCTACGTCATCACCGTTATATTCAAAATATTCGGGAGGTCCATAGACAGTCTCTATGGGATCAACAATATCATTTTCATCGAAAGCTTCGGGAGGACCATAAACCTCGGTACCGGGGTCATCCTCTCCCATATCCGGGATAACAGGTAAATCCCCATCTGTCTGTGAAGAATTTCCCGGATCATCTTCTTCGAAGTACTCAGGAGGTCCGTAAACATCCGGCGCAGGCTGATCAGGCGGACCATATACTCCGCAGCTTGACACCCCGATAACAGCTCCCGCGGCAGTAACTGCCGATGCAAATGTCAGTTTCAATTTAGACTTTTTCATGCATCTACCTCTTCAGCTTTCTCAACTTTCTCGTTTTTATCCTTACGCTTTAAAAGGAGGGGAAGGATCAGTTCCTCATATATGAACGAAATGATCGCAGCAAAAGGAATGGCCAAAACGATGCCTGCCGCACCGAAAAGTTTTCCTCCCACAACTATTGAAATAAGGATCCAGGCCGCAGGGACTCCGAGAGAACCGCTGAAAAGCCTGGGCTTTAGGATATAACCGTCAAAGAGCTGGATCACCATTGTAAAGATAAGAAAGATAAGAGCCGCCATGGGATCAACCAGGACAAGTATAAAAGCTCCTATCAAAGCTCCTATTATAGGACCGAATGTGGGCAGGAGATTAGTAACTCCCACTATAACGGAAATAAGTGATATATAAGGCATCCTGAAAATGATCATTAAAATGGCGTTGATAAGACCGACAATAATACCTTCAAGAATATCGAATCCGATAAATCTTATTAGGATCTCATGGCATTTCTTCCAAAATGCATTGTGTGCCTTATATGATTTGTCACTCATAATGGCATGTCTGAAACGTGCTATTCCGGATATGAATCCTTCTTTTCCCGAAAGCATATAGATCGCAATGATAAAGCCCACCACAAGATTGAAAATACTGCTTCCCACACTTGCGGAGGTACTTAAGATCTTGCCGGTATTCTCAGGGATAGTCTGAGCCATCTCCATCAGTCTTTCCAGGATCTTATCTTCGAATTTATTGGTGTCTATTCCGTACTTAACATATTTTGCCGTATATGCATCAATGGTTTTATCCAGGTTCTCAAGATATGAAGGTGCATTCTGGATCAGGATCGAAGCACTCTGAATAAGGGAAGGAATAAGTGCGATCATTAAAAGCGCAAAAGAAAGAATAACAACGATCACCGTAGTCACTACAGCCAGAGAATGTCTTATCTTTTCTTTTTTTATCTTTTTGAACCACTTATACTCAAAAAAATTGGATATAGGGTTCATTAGGTATGCCATGACCATTCCGCAAAAAATAGGCGATATCACTTCTTCGATCGCAGCAATAAATCCTCCGATTCCCGACATATGTGTCAGAACCACATAAAGGATCACACCGATGCATATTGCGAATGTATATGCAAACCATCTTTTTTCAAGAAGTTCCTTCAGTTTTTTCATAGGTTACCTTTCATATCAAAAAATCACTTTTTATTCTTATTCTGGTGGGCAAGCATGTACCCTATGGTTCCGGGAGCAAATTCTTCCCTGTCTGAATTTCTCCGGTCAGCCCCTCGTCTGTCCCTGTCACGAACGTCTCTTCCGGAATTATTAAAGGGCTTCTTTCTGTCAGATGACTGATTTTCTCTTGAAGGAGAGGGGCCTTTGGAAACAGGTGCATCACCGTCCAGTCTCATTGAAAGAGATATTCTCTGTTTTGCAACATCCACTTCAAGAACTCTGACCTCAACGATATCACCTACCGAAAGAGCCTCAAGAGGATGCTTGATATAATGATCCGTAATCTGGGATATGTGAACAAGTCCGTCCTGATGCACGCCGATATCAACGAACGCACCGAAGTCAATAACATTTCTGACGGTGCCCTTAAGGATCATGCCGGGCTTAAGATCCTTGATATCAAGAACGTCCGAACGGAGAACCGGTCCCTGCATTTCTTCTCTGGGATCACGTCCGGGTTTTTCAAGTTCGTGAAAAATGTCGGTTAGGGTAATCTCTCCTATACCAAGTTCTTCGGAAAGTTTTACCTTGTCAGCACTCATTTCAAATGCCTTTATAGCCTGTTCATCCCTGATCTCACAGCCCATCTTTTTAAGAAGTTTTCTTGCGGCATCATAACTTTCGGGATGAACCGATGTCTGATCCAGAGGATCCTTGCCGCCGTTTATCCTTAAGAATCCCGCACACTGTTCGAAAGCTTTGGGACCAAGCTTGGGAACTTTCTTAAGCTGAGCCCTGGATTCGAATCTTCCGTTTTCTTCTCTGTATGTGACGATGTTTTTTGCAAGTGCGGATGTAACTCCCGATACGTATTTAAGGAGAGCAGCCGAAGCGGTATTAAGATCAACTCCAACACTGTTTACCGCATCTTCCACGACTCCGCCCAGAGCCTCTGCGAGTTTTTTCTGGTCACAGTCATGCTGGTACTGCCCCACGCCGATGGACTGAGGATCGATCTTGACCAGTTCGGCAAGGGGATCCTGAACTCTTCTCGCAATAGAAGTTGCACTCCTTTGTCCCACATCAAAGTTAGGGAATTCTTCAGTGGCAAGTGCGCTTGCGGAATAAACCGAAGCACCCGCCTCATTTGTTATGACATACTGAACATGATCCTCAGGGATTTCCTTGATAAGTTCAGCTATAATCGCTTCCGATTCTCTCGATGCGGTTCCGTTACCCACGGATATCAGATTAATTCCGTATTTCTTGATCAGAGCCTTGACTATCTTTTTGGATTCCTCAACCCTGTTCTGAGGCTCAGTGGGATATATGACAACCGTGTCAAGAACTTTTCCCGTGGGATCAACAACTGATAATTTGCATCCGGTTCTGAAAGCAGGATCCCATCCAAGGACTGTGCATCCCGATACCGGTGGCTGCATAAGGAGTTGCTTGAGATTTTTTCCAAACACATCAATAGCTCCGTCTTCCGCCTTTGAAGTAAGATCGCTTCTTATATCTCTTTCAACGGCAGGTGCGATAAGTCTGTCATACGCATCTTTTATCGTATCCTTAAGAAGCGGCGTTGTGTACTGATTATCCGAAGTGATAAATTTTTTCTCAAGATAGCGGATGGCATTTTCTTCCGGCGCCTGAATGCTCACGCTTAATATTTTCTCCGCCTCGCCTCTGTTAAGAGCAAGGACTCTGTGTCCCGCAACTTTCTTAACAGGCTCACTGTAATCATAGTAATTGGTGTATACAGAATCAGCCTCAGGATCCTTTGCACTCGAAACAATAAGTCCTTCGGACACGGTAAGATCTCTTATGAAAGATCTGACATCTGCGTCATCGGAAATTCTTTCCGCAAGAATATCACATGCCCCGGCTATTGCGGCAGCTGCATCCTTAACTTCTTTTTCAGCAGCCTTTACAGCCGCTTCTTTGGTTTCATTTTCAGGCCTTACGATTCCGGTAACATACTTTGCAGCTTCTTCTTCCACGGGTGCAGCAGCATTCTGTGCCCATATATGATCTGCAAGAGGTTCCAGCCCCCTCGCCTTTGCGGCGGATGCCCTTGTTTTCTTTTTCTGCTTGTATGGCCTGTAGAGATCTTCAAGTGTAACCAGCTTTTCAGCCGCTTCGATCTTAGCCTTTAACTCATCAGTCAGTTTTCCCTGCTCATCGATGGACGCGATGTAGGACGCTTTTTTTTCCTCGAGGTTTCTCAGATAAACAAGTCTTTCATGAAGATTTCTGAGCTGTTCATCGTTTAATGAACCGGTCACTTCCTTTCTGTATCTTGCGATAAAAGGAATGGTATTACCTTCATCTATCAGTCCCACAGCCGCATCGACCTGGGATTTTTTTATGCCGAGTTCATCGGCGATCTTAAGCGATATGTCCATAAATTTTCCTACTTTCGTTTTTCTTCAAGTATTTTTTCGGCGATCACAAGATCAACGGGGGTTGTGATCTTGATATTATCGTAACTTCCCATGGCAAGACGCACGGACGTTCCTTCATACATTCTCACCATTTGTGCATCATCGGTTATTGCCAGAATGGCGTCATGTACCTCAATGGATTTCTTATAATCATCCAGTGCTTTGTCGCATGCTTTTTTTAGTACATCAGTGTAAAAAGCCTGGGGGGTCTGCATGCACCAGACATTCTTACGTGGCGGTTCTTCGGTTACCATACAGTTTTCATCCGCAAGTTTCACCGTATCCTTACTGGGGACAGCCGCAACACATCCGCAGCCTTCGCTGACGCTTTCAAGACACCTGCCTATGATCTCATCATCGATAAAAGGTCTTGCAGCATCGTGTATGAGGATCACTTCGGGTACGCCGTTAAATGTTTCGCATCCCGTGCCTGTTTCAAGCAGAGCATTGACACCGTTTATAACCGACAGAAATCTTTCTTCCCCGCCTTCGACAAGATGGCTTACCTTATCAAAACCGTTTCGATCCGAAAGCGTTCTGATCTCCGAAAAATATTCCGGCCCGGAAACCACAACAACCTCGTCTATCAGTTCGGATTTTTGTGCAGCGTATAAACTGTACCAAATGACAGGCTTGCCTCCAAGATCCATGAACTGCTTCGGCAAACTGCTTTCCATTCTCTTACCTTTTCCGCCGGCAAGAAGTATCAGTGCGTTTTTCTTTCTCATAACTCTCTGAAGACTCCTTCTCTTTTTCCGATGGAAAGATTTGGAACGGCATTTAACGTCAGATCGCTTCTGTAACCCAGAAGATATTCATAAGAACCGGCAACGCCTATCATTGCCGCATTGTCCGTACA
>ONTX01000102.1 GCA_900320825.1 uncultured Lachnospiraceae bacterium
AAACTCGTCGATTTCTGCGGGTTTCAGCAGTCCGATATCGTCGTAGTGGCGTAACATCCTGATACTTACTCTGGACAATTTTGAAAATTCGCCTATTTTAAGCATTTCTTGTTCCTACCTCCATGGATGTATTTCTTGAGCTCACTACAACGATAATCCCTCACATAATGTGAGAGTCAATATACTTTTTACATTTATTTCTATTCCTTTTTCGAATCCTTGATACGGTAGTAGTCCTCAGCATCGATGCCTATCTGAACAAAATTCCCCGGTCTCTCAAAATTCTTGCTCATCAAAACTACCGTCTCCACATGATGGGAGTGTGAAAATAGATCCACCGGAGTCGCTTCGATCAGTTCATATCCGCCATCGCGGAAGATCTTGAGGTCACGGGCAAGAGTGGAAGGATTGCAGCTTATATAAACAACGCGGGAAGGTGCAAGGGTGAGTATGGCATCAATACAGGAGCTTGCACATCCTTTTCTGGGAGGATCCACAACAACAACATCGGGTTTTCTTCTCTTCTTCGAAGAACCGCTTTTGTCGTCATGGCCCGGGAGCATGGTCTGAATAATGTCCTCTGCTGCTCCGGTGATAAAATCTGCGTTCGGAATATTGTTTATCTTTGCATTTTCTTTTGCATCCTTTATTGCCCGGTTAATTATCTCGACACCTGTAACGTGAGCGGCAGATGATGCCATCATAAGGGATATGGTTCCGATTCCGCAGTACAGATCGAGTACTTCTTCCTCACCGGAAAGTCCCGCATATTCTTTTGCGAGTACGTATAGTTTTTCTGTTTGGACAGGATTAACCTGATAGAAGGAAAGAGGAGATATCTTAAACGTGATGCCGACCAGGATGTCTGTTATATATCCATCCCCATATATCTCTCTGTATGAATCTCCCAGGATAACGTTATCTTTTCTTGTGTTGGGGCATAATGTCACTGACTTAAGACCATCCGACATTACGTCTTTCAGTGCATTTATCAATCCAATCTCATCGGGGATCTTGTTTCCGTTTATCACCAGATTGACCTGGCAGTCGCCTGATTTAAAACCGTGCCTGATGAGCACATGTCTTACAAGCCCTTTTCCGCTTTCTTCGTCATATGCTTTCACATGATTCTTGTTCATCCAGGAGATTACGGCATTAAGGAGTGATGCATTTATTTCGGGTTCTATAAGGCAGTCATCCGTTTCAATCACGCTATGGGTATGGCCCGCGAAAAATCCGGCATGGGGTTTCCCGTCTTTGCCAATCCTAACAGGATACTGTGCTTTATTTCTGTATCTGTAAGGGTTGTCCATTCCGACTGCGGGTTTTAGCTTTTTTTCTATCTCTTCTTCGGGATAGCCTCCGATCCTTATAAGATCATTTCTGACTTTGTTATATTTGAATTTAAGCTGTTCTTCATATTTAAAATTTTGAAGACTGCATCCGCCGCACTTTTCGGATACTTTACACAAAGCCCTGCATCTTCCTGATGAGGGGGTTATGATCTCCTCAAGTCTTGCAAAGCCGTAGCTTTTGGTCACCTTCATAACCTTTGCCCTTATAGCATCTCCGGGCAGGGTATTTTTTACAAAAAAAATGAATCCGTCACTTTTTCCTATTCCGGATCCGTCATCCGACAGATCTTCAATGGTCAGAGTGATTTCATCATTTTTCTTAAACATGATATCCGGCATTTACGTCACCGCCTTTTTTTATTCAGGTACTATCGTCGACCTTACATTTGCGTCATTTAAAAACTTCCTGTTTCCCAGCCATTGTCCTTTCTTTTCGGCATTAGCTTCAAAAAGTTCGGTATAGATCTCAATTTTGGAATCCATTTCATCGGCAAGGTTAAGTGCCATTGCCTCTACAAGCTCCGGTAATTTGGGTGATCCGAATTCATACTTTCCGTGATGTGCAAGAATGCAGTGCTGAAGCTGCGATAGTTTTACATGGGGAAATCCTTCGATCTCTTTTGCGGCAGCTCCTACCATTTCAGATCCCATTACAATATGTCCGAGAAGCTGTCCGTCATCGGAATAATCGTTTTCGGGAAAGGGAGTAAATTCTTTTGTTTTTGCAATATCATGGCAAAGAGCTGATGTGATCAAAAGATCTCTGTTAAGAATAGGATATGATCCGCAGAGGTAGTCACATACGTTTGCAACGCCAAGGGTGTGCTGAAGAAGTCCCCCCACAAATCCGTGATGAACGGTTTTTGCCGCAGAGCATGTCCTGAAGACCTTTACAAAGTCAGCATCTTCCACAAAGAATTTCTTAAGAAGCTTGTTATAGTGTACATCACTTACGGAATCAATGATCTTAACGAGCTCGGCATACATTTCATCATTGTTTTTGGGGCTGACGGGGAGATATTCTCCCGGATCATATTCACCGTCCCTGGCAACACGGATCCTTTTGATGTTCAGCTGCTTTGCATTGTTCCAAATATTTACATCTGCATTTACTTCAACGTAATCATTTTTCTCGAAGTCATCTATCCCGCCGTCCGTAGGTTCCCAGATCTTGCCGTCAATGGAACCTGTCCTGTCCATTAACTGTACATTAATATATTCTTTTCCGTTTTTCGTTACCGCATGGGAAAGTCCCTTACAAAGATATACTTCCCTGATGTGATCGTTTTCTTTTATTTCCGAAATATGCTTCATGTGATTCCTTTCAAATCCTTTAGTCTTTACTGCTTCCTAAGATATTATTCAAGTTCATATATCTCGCCCGATGAACCGGCTGTCACAACATATTCTATCTCGACATACTGCTGCTGAGATTTTCTCATAACGGCTGTGGTGATCTTGTCTCCCACATGATAATTCTGAAGTGCCGTAACGTAATCGGAATAATTTGTTATGGGGGTATCACCGAGTCTTACTATTATATCTCCCGTCCTTATTCCTGCAAACATTGCAGGTGAATCCATCTCTGTCCTGAGTACATAAGTTCCGTAAGGAACTCCGAGTTCCGAATTAGCTTCGCTTGTTACCAGTGTTCCTATTATTCCGAGATATTTTGTAGGTTCTCCCTTTGCCATAAGGCTGATCCTGCTCTTCATTTCACTGATGCTGTATGCACAGAGAAGACCTTTTACCTCACTCTTACTCTGGTCCGGTGCAATGATACCTATTACCTGACCGTTGAAATTAAAGATAAAGCCGCTCGCTCCCGCTGCTCCCGCAATGTCTGTCTGAACCAGTGAATTGCTTACGTCTGCATATTCAAGTGTTGTGGGGGGTGAACTAATAATACCGTAACTTATGGATCCGGGGACGCCTGTCGGGCTTCCCAGAGCACATACCGGAGTTCCCGCCATTACAAAGGAAGATCCAATGGATGCAAGAGGAATGCTTTTTGCAAGATCATCGCTGAGGTCAGATATGGCAACACATATGACCACAAGTCCGGTTGATGCATCGTACGCTTTTATCTTTCCTTCTGCGGTATATCCTGTTGAGAATTCAACCTTAAGAGTCTCCGAATTCATCAGACGGCTTCTGTCTGCGATCACATATATATCCACGCCGTCTTCCGCAATGATCAGTCCCGATGTATTTTCGCTGGTGCTGCTGGTCATTCCTATAAAATCCGTTGCGGATGTAATGGCAGAGACAGTGACAATGGATTTACCCATCTCTCTTGCATAGGAAGCCATGGAGTAATACATCTGTTTATAATTGACCTGATTAAGGGAAAACTTCAAAAAAAGAGCCTGTACCTGTTCTTCAGTCAGGGGTAAAGATGTATCCTGAACCTCGTTTTCTTTATCGGTTGCGTTCAGGTCCGCTTCCTGTGTCATATAATCAGTCAGTACTTCCTGGGGCGTCAGATCTTCTCCGGAATCGATGAAGTGTACTTCATCCCTTACCTCCACGGTACTGTTTCTTGAAACCATTTTGCTGAGAAACGGCTCTAATAGCCATATGGTCAGGGATGCCACTACGCCGAAGACTATAGCCAGCAGCGCGGTAAACAGAGTTCTTCTGAGCAGTCTGTACTTATTGATGGGACGTCTTTTAATCTGCTCTTTGATTATTCTCTGGTCAAAAGAACCTGTTTTTTCAGTATCATTTTTTTTAGTATTTTTCTCTTCCATAGGTTATTTAAGTATATCTTTACGTGCTAAAAAAGTAAAGAAATACGGCATTTACTGTGTTATACTAAAAATTATGATAGGCAAAAGGGTTTTAAAAACACTTGAATATGATAAGATCCTGGACATGCTTTCGAATGAAGCCGATTCAAGACCCGGAAAAGAGCAGGTTTTATCCTGCTTTCCCTCTATCGATCTGAAAGAGATCGATACCAGACAAAAGCAGACTGCGGATGCGGTTTCAAGGATCATCAAAAGCGGAAATATCAGTTTCGGATGTAATACGGATCTTAAGCTGATCGCAAAATCACTGGAAGCAGGGGGAAGCATATCTGCATCGGATCTTTTAAAAATCGCCTCGCAGCTGGAAGGCTGCGGACGAATCTCTTCATACGGGGAATCATCCCTGGGTGGAGTGGATGCCGTACTTTCTTCGGCTAATTCCGGCACCCTTCATAAGGTGGATTCCGTTAACGGTGTCACTTCAGAAAAGGAAGATAAAGAATACGGCTCCGATTCTCTCACAGAGCTTTTTATGTCCCTGTCTCCCATCCCTGAGATATCCGGTGAGATCAGAAGATGCATTATTTCGGAAGATGAGATAGCAGATGATGCATCACCTGCTCTTAAGACCATCCGAAGAAAGATTTCGGGATCTGACGAAAAAATACACAATACACTTACAAAAATCATTAACGGGTCAGCAGGAAAGTATCTTCAGGACACTGTTATAACCATGCGTGACGGCAGGTACTGCATCCCCGTTAAAGCGGAATATAAAAGCCAGGTTCCCGGGCTTGTACACGATCAGTCATCCACCGGATCTACTTATTTTATAGAGCCCTCTGCCATTGTTGAACTGAACAATGAGATCAGAACTCTTCTGATGGAAGAGCAGAAGGAGATTGAAAACATTCTTAGCGATCTGTCAGCTAAATGCGGAGTGCATTACTCTGAGATCATCGTCAATCAGGACTCCCTTACAGCCCTTGACCTGATCTTTGCACGGGGTAAGCTTGCAATTAAGATGAATGGTTCAAGACCTTCATATAACAGAAAGCATTATCTTATATTGAAGAAAGCAAGGCATCCTCTTATAGATTCCGCGAAAGTGGTTCCCATCGATGTGTCCCTTGGCAGGGATTTTGACCTGCTCGTCATAACAGGTCCCAATACCGGAGGAAAAACAGTCACTCTTAAGACCGTCGGACTGCTTTGTCTCATGGGTCAGACGGGACTCCATATTCCTGCTGATGCCCATTCCGAGCTGTGTGTATTTAACGATATTTTTGCTGATATCGGCGATGAACAGAGCATAGAACAGTCTTTGTCCACTTTTTCATCCCATATGGTGAACATCGTGGAGATACTGGGGAACGCGGATCGTCACAGTCTCTGTCTTTTTGATGAGCTTGGTGCAGGTACCGATCCTTCCGAAGGTGCCGCTCTTGCG
>ONTX01000351.1 GCA_900320825.1 uncultured Lachnospiraceae bacterium
GAAGAGGGCGTCTGAAGGATTTTTGATTCAGGGGCTTAAGAAATGTGTCGAACCGTCCGATATACTCATTAGTAAACGAATTAACTAATTGCAGCTTGCCTATTTGCAGATACCTTATATGCAAGCATCTGCAAAAGCCAATACGCAATTACTAAATTCGTTAACTTGAAAGAA
This sequence comes from uncultured Lachnospiraceae bacterium, assembly GCA_900320825.1. GTDB lineage: Bacteria > Bacillota > Clostridia > Lachnospirales > Lachnospiraceae > AC2028. The sequence goes on from ONTX01000351.1 coordinate 175, forward strand.
GGAAAGGAGACGCACATGGATATGAACATACAGACATTATATGCTGCCGGATTATCCGGAATGCTTACTCCCAGGACTTCTCCCGCTGAAAACACCAGTGCAAAAGCTTCTTTTAAGGACATTTTAAATGAAAAAGAGCAGGAAGCGGGAAAGATCAAATTTTCCAAGCATGCATCCCTCAGAATGAGCGACAGGGGACTTGAAATGTCAACCGAGCAGCTTGGAAGACTCAAAAGCGGAACCGATATGGCAGCTGAAAAAGGTATAGGCGATTCTCTTGTTATGATCGATGATCTTGCGTTTATCGTCAATGTACCCTCAAGAACCGTGATCACCGCGCTCGAAGCAGGTGACACAACAAATGTTTTCACTAATATCAACGGAGCAGTTATAGCATAAACAGCCGGACCTGGATGGAGGCCGGGGTACCCGAATGACAGAAGGACCCCTCTTGTTATAACCGGAAGCGATCGCTTCATGCGCACAATCGCGCAATTCTCCAGATTAAAAAACGGAGGAAAATGCCTTATGATGAGATCACTCTACTCTGGTGTTGCAGGTCTTAAGACCCACCAGACCAAAATGGACGTTATCGGTAACAATATCGCTAACGTTAACACGACCGCGTTCAAATCCAGTTCAGTAACCTTCGCAGACCTGATGAGCCAGACCACACAGAATGCATCGGGTGCAAATGCAACAACCGGAGTCGGTGGTGTAAATGCACGTCAGATCGGTCTCGGTGTTAAACAGGGTGCCATCAATGTCAATATAACTTCACAGGGTTCCGCACAGTCTACAGGAAACCCTTTCGATATCATGATCACCGGAGATAACTTCTTCGTGGTATCAGACGGTCTTTCAAATTACTTCACCCGTGACGGTTCCTTCTATGTTGACGGTGTTGGAAATCTTTGTATGACTTCAACCGGTTACAATGTAATGGGATGGGGCGTTGATCCCGAGACCATGCAGATCAAGCAGGATACCGTACAGGCTCTTCGTATCATGAGCAGCGATAACCTTACTTATCCCCCTGAGGCTACTTCTAGAGGAACCGTAAGCGGAATTCTTGATAAGAACGATACCGATGTAAACAGCGATTCCGGTAAATACGTTAACCTTAATCTCTACGATGCACTTGGATACGAGTACACCGCAAGATTCAGACTTAAATCAACCGATAAAGACGGTGAGTTTTCCGCAGAACTTGCAAAGCTTCTTGACGCAAACGGAACCGAGATCCCCATTTCGGGTGTCGACGGACTTTTCGGAGAGTCTCCCAGCGTTGCTGATAAAGAAAATGTTGTGTTCAACAATAACTCATATTCATGGGATCAGACCGGCGGTAAGGTAACCCTTAACTATAACGGGGGATCTCTTGATCTTTCCACCATCAATTTTGATGCAACAGAAGCTGATGGCGACGCTTATAAGGACCTTTTGGCTGCTTATGACAAGATTGCCACAGCATACGGATATGAAGGATCAACAGAGGATTTCCTGAATCTTTATGTTGGCGATCCTACCGCAACTCCTTCGACTCAGGTTACCATGAAGGATCTGATCAAGAACAGCAAGAATCCTGCCAGCGGAACAAAGAGCCTTGTTGATATGGATGCCGACGGTACTATCGGCGATGCATCCGGAAGCTACAATTTCACCGCAGACGGCCGTCAGCTTGTAAACGGACTTGTTCTTAAGTTCGATACCGATACCGGTCTTTTCAACTCCATCGGCGGAGATATAAAGGGTGATTCAAAGATAAACCTTTCCAAGATCATTACCGATACCACCAGGAATGTATCCAATTTCTCGGATATCGCTCTTAACTGGTCCGGAATATCAATGTTCAACAACAACGGAACTTCTACAGTTTCGGCTACATACGGTGACAAGGACAGCATCGGAACCGGACGTAAGCTCGGTGATATGATCGGCGTTTCCATCCAGAGAGACGGAATGATCTATGCAAGCTATGACAACGGTATGACCAAACTCCTCGGACAGATTGCAACCGCTAACTTTCCCAATGCTTCAGGTCTTGAGAAGCACGGAGATAACCTTTACCAGTCAACCATGAACTCAGGTACATTTGACGGAATTGGTGTTGATGTAACATCCACCGGCGGATACATGTCAACGGGAGTTCTCGAAATGAGTAACGTTGACCTCTCCAGCGAGTTTACCGAAATGATAACCACACAGCGTGGATTCCAGGCTAACTCAAGGATCATCACCGTATCCGATACTCTTCTCGAAGAACTCACCAATCTTAAGAGATAATAAGTCATAAGTGAATAAAACGGGCAGGCGAAAACGTCTGCCCGAATTTTAGTTAAGTTAAATAATTGACCACAATATCTTGTATTTGTGATATAATAAAACTTGCTATTTATTGTATGTTGGAGGGGAGGTTTTCTGATGATCGAAGTGACCAGACTTAATGGTACAAAATTACTCATTAATCCCCATCTTCTTGAGCTTGTCGAAGAGACCCCCGATACAGTCCTGACGCTGACAACAGGGCGGAAAATAATAGTAAAAGAAAGTAGACAAGACATCAATAATTTAGTAAAATCTTATAGAAAAGGTATCATGGCTGACGACTGACGTGAGCCGAATTTTTGTTGAGGTGATTTACCGTTGGACATAGCTTCACTTGTAGGATTTATAATGTGTCTGGGTATGCTCATATTCGGAATTATTTCCGCTGCGGGTCTGGGAGGCTTCGGCAGTTATCTTGATGCGCCTTCCGCTATCATTACCTTCGGTGGTGCGCTTGCTGCGGTTATGACTTCTTACAGCATGGCTGATTATCTTGCCGGACTTAAGAGCATCAAGCTTATTTTCAAGGCACCCAGTGTTGATACTCCGGATCTTATAAAAAAGATCATCGAACTTTCCAATGTTGCCCGTAAGGAAGGTCTTCTTTCTCTTGAAGAGTCTGCTTCCGATATGGATGAGCCCTTTTTGAAAAAGGGCATTCTTTTGGTTGTAGACGGTACCGACCCCGATCTTGTAAGAGGTATTCTCGAAACTGAGATGGAGTGTATTGATTCAAGACATAAGAATACCGCAAGTTTCTGGGAAACCCTTGCATCCATGGGACCTGCGTGGGGAATGATTGGTACCCTGGTTGGTCTCGTTAACATGCTCAACAACATGTCCGATGCTTCTTCCATCGGACCTTCCATGGCGGTTGCTCTTATCACAACCCTGTACGGTTCACTTCTCGCCAACTGGATATGTACACCTACGGCTGCAAAGCTTAAGGCTGACAATGCTGTTGAGATGATGCAGAAACAAGTCATGATCGAGGGGCTGCTTTCAATACAGGCAGGTGAAAACCCCCGTGTCATAGAGGAAAAGCTTAAATCCTTCCTGAATCCCAAAGACAGGGATACAGCCTCGTCTTCGGATGCAGCTGAAGGTGAATGATCAGATAAAACAGGTTTTAAAAAATGGGAAAGAAGAAAGAAGAAGCCCCTCCACCGGGGTCCCCGGCGTGGATGGCGACTTTCTCCGACCTGATGAATCTGCTGCTGTGTTTCTTCGTTTTGCTTTTCTCAATGTCAACCATTGACGAAGCAAAGCTGAATGAGATCATAGCATCAATGAGTTCTTCGTTCAGTGTATTTTCGAGCGGAGCAACATCGATCGGAGAAGGAATACTCATCTCGAACGGGGTCAGCCAGCTTAATGAACTGGCTGAGTATATAAATTCAACAGGTGCTGCAGCAGATTCGGAATCGGATGTTGAAGAAGTTCAGCAGTATGACACCAACTCCGGCGGCAAACAGGATTCATCCGAGCAAAATGCCCAGGAACAGAGTCTTCAGGAAGCTGCCGAACAGGTGGAAGAAGCGAACTTAAGATCCAATGAAGAGCTTGCCGAGATCATCGGCGAGGCGGTTGCTGAGAGTCAGCTTTCCGATCAGATCGATGTAACTTTTACATCCCAGTACGTAATGCTGACAATGAAGGGATCCATACTTTTTGATCCCGGTTCGGCCACACTTTCTGCTGACTGCAAGCCTGTACTTGACAGAGTTGCAACCATCCTTGAGAGATACGCAAAGGGTGAGATAGAGATCGACGGTCATACGGATAATGTTCCCATGAACAGCGCAAAGTTCCCTTCAAATGAGGAACTTTCAAGTGCAAGAGCAATGGCTGTTTTCTATTATCTTGTTGAGACCAGCAGTCTTAATCCTTCTCTTATCAAGCACTCCGGATACGGAGAGAGGATGCCCATAGCCGATAATTCCACTGATGCAGGCAGGGCCCGCAACAGACGTGTAGAGATCAGGATCTATAACAATAATTAAGATTTAAGGTGCGTAATAAAAAATGAAAAAGAATCTGCTTTCAATTCTTATACTTGCTCTGCTCATTGTTAATCTTGCTCTTACGGTGATCACAATGATGAGCGTTACCGGAACCAATAAGAAGACTGCTGCACTGGTTGATACCATTGCTACGGTACTTAACCTTGAACTTGTTACGGATGAAGAGGATCCGGCTGCGGAGATATCCCTTGCGGATACTGTGATCTATAACATCGCCGATTCCATGACGATTCCCATCAAGCCCGGTGATGACGGCAAGCAGGTTTACATGGTATGTAATATCGCTCTTTCACTTAATACCAAGGACGAAGATTATAAGCAGTACAGCGCTGAGACCATAGGTACTTATGAGCCTTATATCAAGCAGGCCATTGAAGGCGTAGCCATGAATTACGATCAGGCATATATCACGAGCAACCGCGATGAATTCAAAAAAGAAGTTCTCGCTGCCGTACAGAAATGGCTCGGATCAAAGGTGGTATACGATATTTCCATCTCTGATGTTAAGTTCGGATAATCCGGCCCGGAGGATGACCTAAGTGGGTGAGGTTCTTTCCCAAAACGAAATAGACGCCCTGCTGAATCAGCTTTCGTCAGGTGAACTGGATGTTGAATCCATTTCCAATGCAGAAGAAAAACCCGTTAAGGATTATGACTTCAGCAGACCTACCAAGTTTTCAAAAGAGCATCTTCGTAC
>ONTX01000086.1 GCA_900320825.1 uncultured Lachnospiraceae bacterium
TAATATGACCTGTCATCGGAGAGTGACAGGTCATTTGCTAATTTAAAGATAAACCTAATAGGGTATATAGTTTCCTTCCTGACAACTGACGTGCTGCTAAAGACGTAATACGATTTCTATGTATAAATACAGATTGGCCTATGAACGAATATAGATTGTATGACTTGACTACTGTGGGTGAAAGAATCAGAGGGTTAAGAGAGTTAGAGGGTTTGTCGCAGGATCAACTGGCAACCATGCTCGGTTTTTCAAAAGTGCATTTGAGCAAAGTGGAAAATGGGAAGCAAGGCTTTTCTCCGGAGTACATGATGCGAATTGCCGATCATTTTGGCGTGACGCTGGATTATTTATACTTTGGCAGACCACGAGATGATTTGTTTGCATCACAGATAACAAGTGTCATCTCATTATTACACAACATTATTGGGGATGAATATCGAGAAAAGGGGAAGTAAAATGGTAGATCAATACTTAATTTCAGCTGACGAAGCATCGCAAATACTGCATCATCACAGGAAATACATATATAAACTGCAGGACTGTGGAATGCTCAAAGGGTTTAAGGTGAGCGGAAAATGGTTTTTCCTTCGGAGCGATGTAGAAAAACTGTTAAATGTGGAAAAAGATAATGAAAGCATAAATGAGAATGAACATACAGAAGATGCTATACCATTGGTGGTTCATGAGGAGCCGTCCAGTGTAGATACTGAATCATTTGATGCCCTAATCCGATATGCCGCTAAATTATCTATGCTGGACAATTTAAAAAAACATAACTGCATAAATGATTCTGAGTACATAAAAATAAAGGATTCAATTACCAAGCAATACAAAAGAATCCAAAGCAGATGACGTAAATCAGTCATACCGCTTAATATATTGCATCTCAATAAGAAACAACATAATATATATGTGATGCAATAGCGGAGGAAAACATGCCGGATGTAGTAAAAATCGGAAAAAAGGCGGAGAGAAACTTTAGAAATAATAGCGATAAGGCAGCAAACAAAAAGGTGGCTGCATATTGCCGGGTATCTACAGGCTATGAGGAACAGATTAACTCCTATGAATCACAAAAGATTTTTTATGAAAAGATGATTAAATCTCATGATGAATGGGAGTTTGCTGGTATATATGCTGATCAGGCAATAACTGGGACAAAAGCAGATAAGAGAGAAGATTTTCAGAGGATGATTAATGATGCTATGGTGGGCAAAATTGATCTCATCATTTGTAAATCAATTTCAAGGTTTGCTAGGAATACCGTTGACACACTTCAATATGTCAGAAAGCTAAAAGATAAAAGGGTTGAAGTGTTTTTTGAAGAAGAAAACATTCATACTCTATCAATGGATGGTGAATTACTATTAACGATTCTGTCTTCGGTTGCGCAGCAAGAAGTGGAAAATATCTCTGAGCACGTAAAAGCAGGAATGCAGCATAAGATGGCAAACGGAATTTTGGTGGGCTTTAACGGCTGTCTGGGCTATGACTATCATCCGGAAGATAGATCATTAACCATTAATGAAGAAGAGGCTAAAGTAGTACGATTTATATTTCAAAAATGCCTCGAGGGTTATGGTCCGCGAATGATTAGAAACGAATTAGAGAAGGAAGGCATTCCCACCAAAAAAGGACTCAGGGAATGGAGCGAAGCGGCAATCAGAGGAATACTAAATAACGAGAAATATACAGGAGATGTTATCCTGGGAAAAACAATTACTGTTGATCCTATTAATAAAAAACGTGCGCGAAATTATGGCGAATCTGATCAATATCTAATACGTAATCACCACGAAGCGATTATTTCAAAGGAGGATTTCGATACTGTTCAAGCTCTTATGAAAAAGAGAAGTGAAAACTGGCATAGCGATGAATATGGAAATCGTATGAGATACAGTAATAAATATCCTTTTTCAAACGTGGCGAGATGTGGATTCTGTTATGCGCCTTTAAATAGAAGGAGTTTTCATGCAAATTCGGAAAAATATAAACGTGTTATTTGGGATTGCAGCAGAAGAATTAGACGAGGGAAGAAATTCTGTGTTAACAGTAAAGCTGTTCATGAGGAAATGCTGGAGAAAGCATTTGTGGCATGCTTCAACAAACTTGTGAAAGAAAAGAATGAGATAATAATCGATCTTATAGAATCATCAAAGGGAGCTATATTCCATACGGACATTAATGCAGAATTAGCAGAAAACCGTAAAAAACAAAAAGATATTACTGACAGAAATCTGCGCATGATTGACCTATTGATGGAAGAAAAAATCAATAATGATGAGTATGAAGCGAAACGGCAGGAAAACATCCTGAAACTGGAGAGACTAAAAGAAGAGGAAGAAAATCTCAAAAATGCCTATAAACGTCAAGAAGACAGTTTCAGAAGCATAGATGATTTCAAAAAAGTATTAAGTGGTTCAGAATGTCTAGAATCATTTAGTCCGGAAATATTTGACCTTCTTGTGGAAACGATACTTGTGGGTGGTTATACGAACGGAGAACCAGATCCTTACTTAATTACCTTTGTTTTCAAAGGAGGATCTCAAAGAAGTATTGACGGAAGTGGGTTTAAAGAGGACCGACGACGCAAAAAAGCATTGCACCCAGTATGGAACAGTGAGGGTGTTGAATTGCATATAGATAATAAAGAAGAGGCACCAGCTCTACAGATACTGGCGCGCATTCGATCTGCTGATCCTGGATGCGTATGGAATAATAGGACTAAATTCAAAAGGCTCGGCAAATAAAGGGTTTTTGAAGCTTAGTCCTATTTTGTTTAGCCCA
>ONTX01000457.1 GCA_900320825.1 uncultured Lachnospiraceae bacterium
GGGATACCGGATGTTCGGAATCGATTATTATGACGCGGTTCTTCTCTCTGGAGAATTCCAGAAAGAAGAGGTCCGGAAACTGGAGAAACTGCGCAACCTACCGAAAAAAGAGATCGAATTGGTCGGACAACCCTATCTGGATGCCATGCTGCATAGAAAAGCAGAGAAGGGACACACAGAAAAGAGCGGACAAATGACGGTGCTGCTGGCGCCTTCATGGGGACCGAACAGCATCTTATGCAAATACGGCGAGAAGATTATCGAAGCATTGAAGGAGACCGGATTTAGAATAATCGTTAGGCCGCATCCGCAGTCATTTACCGCAGACAAAGAGGTTCTGGACAGACTGATGACAAAGTATCCGGAAACGGAGAATTTCCAGTGGAACCGTGATAATGACAATTTTGATGTCCTGGATTGCTCGGACATCATGATCACAGACTTTTCCGGTGTCATCTACGATTTCACACTGGTATTTGACAAACCGATTATTTATGCGGATACTTCTTTTGATCATTCTCCGTACGATTCCGCTTGGATCGATGACACGCTCTGGAAGTTCACGATCATTCCGAAGTTGGGAAGGCCGCTGAAAGAAGAAGATTTTCCGAATATGGCCGGTATTATCCGTGATGTTGTGAATGATACTGCTTTTGCGGAAGGAAGAGAACAGGCACGGAGAGATGCGTGGGTCTATCCGGGAGAAGCAGCGGTCAGAACAACAGACTATCTCCTTGCAAAGAAGAAACAATTGCCGGAGATAAGGGCAGGGAAGAAATAAAGAATAATCAGTCTGAGAAAAGCTGAACTGACAAAGCGGAAGGGATGTTCAGCTTTTCTTTATATTTGTATTGAAAAGCACATGGAGGGAAATGATATGCAGGCAGTGATTCTCGCAGCGGGCATGGGAAAGCGGCTGAAGGAGCTGACACGCAGCAACACAAAATGTATGGTAGAGGTGAACGGAAGAACACTGATTGACAGGATGCTTCATCAGTTGGAAGCCAGGCACCTGTCCCGTATCGTGATCGTTGTCGGATATGAGGGACAAAAACTGATCCGGTATATTGATTCCTTGGATATTTCCACTCCGATCGTCTACGTAGACAATCCCATCTATGATAAAACCAATAATATCTATTCCCTGGCACTGGCCAAAGACTGGCTCTGCAGGGAGGATACGCTTCTCTTTGAATCGGATATCATCTTTGAGGATGCTGTAATTGATGTTCTTCTGTCAGATCCCAGAGAGACTCTGGCACTGGTAGACAAGTATGAGTCATGGATGGATGGTACATGCGTGAAGCTAACAGAGGATGACCGGATCGAAGAGTTTATACCGGGGAAAAAGCTCCGTTTCGAAGAGAACCCGCTGTACTATAAGACAGTAAATATCTATAAATTCAGTAAGCACTTTTCCATTACACACTACGTTCCGTTTCTGGAGGCGTATCAGTCAGCGCTGGGCAAAAATGAATACTATGAGCAGGTTCTGAGAGTCCTGATTATGCTTGATGAGCCGGAGATCAGAGCGAAACGGCTGAATGGGGAAAAGTGGTACGAGATCGATGATATTCAGGATCTGGATATAGCAGAGTCCATATTTACAACGGACAGTGACGAAAGAGTGGCATTGATGCAGAGCCGGTATGGGGGATACTGGCGTTATCCCAAATTACTTGATTTCTGCTACCTGGTGAATCCGTATTATCCTCCTGAGAAAATGAAAGACGAGCTCCGTGCCAGTTTTGATACCCTGCTGACAGAATATCCTTCGGGGATGCGGGTGAACAGCCTGCTTGCAGCAAAGAATTTCGGGATTCACCAGAACAACATTATCGTGGGAAACGGGGCCGCAGAATTGATCAAGAGCCTGATGGGATATCTGACCGGAACGGTCGGTTTTATCAGGCCGACATTTGACGAATATCCAAACCGCTACGAAAAGAAGTCTTCCATGTATTTCATCCCTGAGAACAACGATTTTTCTTATGGCGTGGAGGACATTATCCGGTATTTTGATGACAAAGAGATCAGTAGCCTTGTAGTTGTGAATCCTGACAACCCCAGCGGAAATTACATTCCTTACGAAGGACTCCTGGAGCTGATCGGATGGGCGGCGGAGAAGAAGATCTCTCTTATTATAGATGAGTCTTTCGCAGATTTTTCCGATGAGTCTGACAACACGCTTGTCCGGCAGGATATACTGAACGCGAATCCACATCTGTATGTCATGAAGAGTATCTCCAAATCCTATGGCGTTCCGGGACTGCGCCTTGGGATACTTGCTTCAGGTAATACGGAAGCGATCGCTTTTATGAAAAAGGACGTGGCGATCTGGAATATCAATTCGTTTGCTGAGTTTTATATGCAGATAGAAGAAAAGTATAAAAATGATTACAGCCTTGCGCTGAAAGAGCTTCGTAAAGAGAGGAAACGCTTTCAGACAGAATTGGGAAAGATCAAAGGGATTCGTGTCATTCCGTCGCAGGCGAATTACATCATGGTAGAACTGTGCGGAACGATATCACCTAAAGAACTTCTGAAAAACCTGCTTATCAAATATGATATACTTATAAAAGAACTGACAACTAAAACAAACGGAAAAAGCTATCTGAGACTTGCAGTGAGGAATACGGAAGAAAATAATGTTCTGCTGCGGGCACTCAGAGAAGAACTGAAATAAAAGAAACCCATCCCTGTCAGAGGTCTGTATTAGCATACGATTTATGAAAGGCAGATAAACTGGTATGAAGATAACGATTGTCGGAGGAGGTAATATCGGGACACAGTTTATGGTCCATTGCGCAGAAAAAGGTCATGAAGTCATCGCATATACTTCCAAGCCGGAAATGTTCGGTAAACATCTGGATATTGTTAATGAGAACGGGACAGTTACTCATTCTGGGGATATCATTTGTGCAACCAACGATCCTGAAGAGGCTTTTTCCCAGGCGGAAATGATAATAATAACCATACCGTCAACAATGATGAAAAGTATGGCGGACATCATTTTTGAATATGGAAATCCCACTGCCTTAATCGGAGTTGTCCCGGGTAACGGAGGTAGTGAGTGCGCTTTCGGAAAATGCATCAGACGGGGTAACGTCTTTTTTGCTGTTGAGCGGGTTCCCGCTATAGCAAGGCTTGTTGAAAAGGGAAAAAGAGTCAGGTCGACCGGTTACAGGGATGAACTTCATGTCTCATCTATTCCAATACGCAATGTAGATAACTGTTGTAGAATCATTTCAGAACTATTCGGGATTCCATGCAGGCCAATACCGAATTATCTCAATCTGACTATGACTCCATCTAATCCGATTCTTCATACAACCAGGCTGAGAACTATCTTTTCAGACTACCGTCCGGGAGTAGTCTATAAGAAATTGCCTCTGTTTTATGAAGAATGGGATGATGCGTCATCACAGCTGTTGATTAAGTGTGATGAAGAAGTACAGATGATCTGCAGAGCCTTGCCAGAGTATCAACTTGAGTATGTGGAATCACTTCGGGAGCATTATGAAAGTTCGACAGCCGAAGAACTGACTATAAAAATAGCCGGTATTCAAGCATTTAAAGGACTGAAAACACCAGCGGTGGAGATAGAAGGCGGATTTATCCCGGATCTCCATTCAAGATACTTTACAGCTGACTATTCTTATGGGTTGGCCATAATAAAACAGGTTGCCGGTTTTGCGGAGGTGAAAACCCCATGTATAGACGAGACTATGAATTGGTATGAGGAAATAGCTATTGAGCACAACGAATTCAGATACAGTGATTATGGAATTCTGACAAGAAAGGAATTTGATGCTTTTTACTTGAGAGGAGAACCGAAGTGAAATATGATTACCTGATCGTCGGGGCAGGCCTGTTCGGAGCGACGTTTGCCCGGGAAGCGACTGACGCCGGGAAGAAAGTGCTTGTGATCGACAAACGTCCGAATATAGCCGGTAATGTTTATACGGAGAATGTGGAAGGGATACACGTTCATAAGTATGGAGCACACATTTTCCATACCAATGACAGCGCGGTGTGGGAATATGTGAACCGTTTTGCCGTGTTCAACCGTTTTACGAATTCACCGGTCGCAAATTATAAGGGTGAACTGTATTCATTACCGTTCAATATGTATACCTTTAACAAGATGTGGGGAGTCATCACGCCTCAGGAAGCTGCCGCAAAGATCGAGGAACAGAAAAAAGAAGCCGGCATCACGGAACCGAAGAATCTGGAAGAACAGGCGATCAGTCTGGTCGGCAGAGATATCTTTGAAAAACTGGTAAAGGGATACACTGAGAAACAGTGGGGAAGAGACTGCAAAGACCTTCCCGCGTTTATTATCAAACGTCTTCCTGTCCGTTTGACTTTCGACAACAATTATTTCAATGCACTTTATCAGGGAATACCCATTGGCGGATATACGAAGATGGTGGAGCGTATGCTGGAGGGCATTGAAGTAAAGCTTGGCCAGGATTATCTGGAAGACAGAGATGGCTGGAACTCTGTCGCGGACAAAGTGATATTCACCGGTCCGATCGATGCCTATTATAATTTCCGGCTCGGTACGCTGGAATACAGAAGCGTGCGCTTTGAGACAGAATTGTTGAATATCCCGAACTATCAGGGAAATGCGGCGGTGAATTATACTGACAGA
>ONTX01000035.1 GCA_900320825.1 uncultured Lachnospiraceae bacterium
CGTTACATTGGTAACCTTCGCGGGAATTCTCGTTCTTTTGGAGATGTCCACAAAGTTATTCGTAACGATCTTCATTACTCCCTGGGTGGATGATGCGAGCCAAATGTTTCCCTGATAATCGGAAGTCATCATCTCGATACCGCTGTTTACGGGAATATCATTTACGGGATGGAAGATATTACTCTCGTCAAGGTAGCCAATCCTGTTTGCGGAAGCGACCCACACTCTGTTACATTCGTAGGACATCCAGTGAATACCCATTACGGGAGATACGGTGATCTTCTCCATATCCGGGGCTTTACTTCCAAACTGACCATAATAGATCACATTGGAATCCGTTCCAAGGTATACTTTTCCCGGGGCATTAGGATCCGCAATGATGGAAGTGATCTTCTCCATGCCCAGTTCATCACTGGTAAGCACATCCGTAACCATTCTGTTTTTTACCCTGAAGATCACTCCGCTCTTGGTCTGACCATAGATAATTCCCTCGGAATCGGATACAAGCCTCAAAACTCTTTCGCTCTTTATCCTGACATCATCAACAACCCTGACCTGCATATCATCGGCAACATAGCACACGCCCGAAGTAGTACCGATAAAGATATTTCCGTCACCATCCTCCGCAAATATCCTTATGGATGACGAAGGAAGCCCGTCCTTATATGTAAAATGGGTCTGAGTGTTTCCATCGATCACAACCACACCGTTATCATTGGTCCCAACCCAGATCCTTCCTTTTGAATCCTCAAAGAGTCCCTGTCCGTTGGTAAGACCTTCAGATGAATCAAGTCTTGTAAAAGAAGATCCGTTATAACGGATAATGCCGCTGTAGCCGCCTATCCAGATATATCCGTCGCTTGAACACATGATATAGTTGGCATCGGATGTGGGAAGTCCGTTTTCGGCATCGTACAGTACCGAAGTGTAGGCAACATTTCTGTACTGGGATGTTGCGGCATATCCGCCGCCGGTAAGCGCTCTGGTCTCTTCTCCGTAAGCTCCGGTATGACTTCCTGTTGCACTTACCGTAAATTCTCCGATAAAACAGGCAATAAGAGCAGAGGCCATCAGAACCGTCGCCGCTGCTGCTATCTTTCTTCTTATCATATTTTTCATGAAGAGTTTTCCTTTACGCATCATGACTATACTTTCTCAGGATCACCTTTACTTCATCCAGTGAGTCCATGAAAACTTCAACGCACTTCGGATCAAACTGCGTTCCTTTCCCTTCTTCTATGATAGATAATGCCTTTTCCAGAGGGAAAGCCGGCTTATAGACACGGGGTGATGTCAGTGCATCGAATACATCCGCAACTGCCATGATCCTTGCGGAAAGTGGTATAACTTCCCCGTGCAATTTTTCGGGGTATCCCTTTCCGTCCCATCTCTCATGGTGATAAGCAGCCATGTTACGTGCTTCCTTAAGGTAACTGTCACCTTCTACGGTACTGATGGCATGCTCCATGATCCTCATTCCGGCAGTGGTATGAGTCTTCATGATCTCATATTCTTCGTCGTTAAGCTTTCCGGGTTTGTTTAAAACCTCATCGGGAATGTTTATCTTTCCCACATCGTGAAGAGGTGCCGAACGCACTGCATCAGACATAAACTTAGGCGTAAGCTTTTCGGCATAATATCCTTTTTTCTTCAGACCATCGACTATGATCTTTACATATGCCGCTGTTTTCTGTATATGAGCACCGGTGTCGGAATCACGATTTTCTACCATGTCCGCCATTGTGATGATCAGACCGTCCTGCATCTTAAGGGTTGACTCCGACAGCCTGCGGATGCTTCTCATTTTTTCTGCCTGTTCCAGCGTCAGGTCGCATATGGACCTGTAGAGCTGTTCAATCTCATCTCCCGTATGTATATCAAGACTGCGGATTTCTCTGACAATGTTGTCATATACTTCCAGATCATCTTCGGTATGAATGATATTCTTAACCTGCATTGTCATGGATCTTATGGGGAATATTGCATGATAATCCGTAATCCAGATTGCAAATGCACAGATGACTATGAGAACGCCGGAAAAAACCGTTATGAGTTCGGTAAAGAAACTGCGTTCATTTTTTAGAAGCTTTGCAATATCAACATCCGCTATCGCGTAGCACACGCACCTTCCGGCAGAATCATATACCGGTTTTATAGCCGTCAGAAGATATCCGTACCCGTCATTTGATGTGATCGTACCGATCTCTTCACCTGCCAGGAGTTTCGAGATATAAGGCGACAGCCCGCTTTCATATTGAAGCAGCTCTCCCCTTTCATTTGCCGGTGTATCATTTGTTGCAAAATCAAAAACAACACGGCAGCCGTTTGATTCCATCTTGTACACGTACAGATAAGATATCTCGGTGGAACTGGACAATATATTGGAAAGGAGTTCTTTTGTCTGAATATATCCTTTTGATTCTTCCGCATCCGAAAGATATGCATCCACACTGTCTCCGTCTATAACACTTGCAGCAAGGGTCGCCGTACCGATCGCAAGTTTTTCATGTTCATTCAGCATCATCTTGTAATAGAGTCTTACGCTTATGGCAGTTCCTACCACAGCTACAATGAACAATGAAATGATGAGAACCACCAGCATCTTCACACGAAGCGACACGACTCTGAACTGGGATCTGTCCTTTTTTACAACCTCATCATCGTTAACGGGTCTCTGAACCCAAAACGTGAAACTGAACATATAACGGTATTTTGAAGGCACGGCACGATAAACGATAAGTGCCAGGAGCACGGTTATGATCTTATCGGGAAAATCGCTGATAAGACTTGAAAGAATATGTGCGGATCCAAGGCTGAAATATCCCGTATTGTAGAGGGTGCCGCTCAGGGATTCACTGTCAAAAGGAATCCCTTCCATAAACCAGGGAATGAGGGATCCGATTCCACCGCCGATCAAAGTGAGTACTGCGACAAGTGCAATAATTCCCAGCGGTTTTTTTATCCACTTGTGTGCTGCGAAACGTCCGGAAACCAACGCAATGAGTATATTCAGGATGCCATAGTACAACGAAGAAGGATCCATGATTCCTTTAATGACATTAGTCGCAAATCCCACAATAACTCCCGGGAAATATCCTCCCATGACTGCCACGACAACGGTTCCCACGGTATCAAGATAAAGAGGAAGCCCCAGGGCATTTACAAACATGTTGAGCAGGATATTCAGTATGACTCCCGCTATGCAAAAAATCACAGCTGAAATATTCTGCCTGTTTTTTATATATCCGATTATTTTCGAATCGTTCATGTACACCTCCGGAAAGAGAGACAAAACCGCCTGCGGTTAGTTTTGACTACCCTTCGCACGCAAAACACCAAAATATCATATTATTATATCACAAAATGCC
>ONTX01000349.1 GCA_900320825.1 uncultured Lachnospiraceae bacterium
GTTATTCTCACTGACCAAGGCGGAGAAGAAATATCCGTATTTGAAGGCAGAAGACTTCGTGACGGAAATATCCTTGATACCAGGGAACAGAGCAGAGCAGTGGTTCTTCTTGATACTGACCGCTTTGTTTACATGCTTGAGCTTTCCAGGGCAAGATTTAACAAATCTGGGAAGGATATGAGATTAAGCCTTGATGACGGAAGCACATTTTTCTATATTGCGGAAAAATTAGCAGATGATGAAAGCCTTGAGATAGAAACCACCACCATGTCCATCGGTATCCGGGGAACTTCCGGATATGTTCAGACAGGTGAGGATGGTCAGGGTTTTGTAACCATCACCAGCGGAAAGGTATCGGTATATTGTGATAAGACCGGGGAGACTTATGATGTCATAGCTGGACAAAAGCTTTCTGTTTTTCTGCAGGATGGCGAATGGGTCGTTACGATTGAAGAAATCACGTCCCTTCCCGAGGAAGTACATGAGATCATTGTATCCGACAGCAGGCTGTATGAAGAAGTATCTGCGGCAATTCCTGATTTTGACAGTATCGGAGAAGCTTCTGAAGAAGAAGAGGATGCGTATGCTGTTGATCTGACCGGGGGGATCTGGTATTACGAAGAAGCAAACGAATGGGAACCTCATTATGAATTCTTCGAAAACGGTACAGGCATAAAGTATTATGTTTCTAAAGACGGCATATCTAAAGAGATCAGCCCGATCTTTTATCATGTGGAGGAAGAGTGTCTGATATACAGCTTTGAGCAGGGAGGATCCGAATATTCGGTAGATTTTTGTGATGCGGGAGATGGAGCTGTCGGGCTAAGAGAAGACGGTATTTTGATCACAAAAACTTCCCATCCTTTTGAATCCCGTTTTGACCGCACGGATACTTCATATCTTGGATCGGATAAAATAGTCGGAACCTGGGACAGTAAGGATGCTTCGGCAGCTGTAACTTTTGATACTCTGGTCATTTATGATGACGGTACGGGAATTGTCTATAATAAAATGTCACCCGACAGTCAGAAGTCTTTTGTTTATTATGAAACGGATTACGGATGGATCTTTTATGATGAAGGAGCAGGTTATACATATGCTACGGTAACTACAAACGGTTTTGAAACATGGCAATGGGGAAGGTTTGAGACACATGTTTCAGATGATGACATATATAATACAAGGACCGGAGATTCGGGTGATCCAGCGCAGGCCTCAGGGGCCCTTGATCCTTCGGACATCATAGGAAAGTGGCTTGATCCTGATTATAATTACATTTATGAGATAAAATCCGATAATACCGGAACCGGCCCTTACGGAATGAACTTTACATGGAGCCTGGGCGCCGGAGGCTATCAGTTCAGCGGAATAGAAATGAGATATGTTGACGGCGTGCTGCAGATAGGAGATACGTATTTTAACGATAATACCATGCAGTCCCGGACAATCTATCGTAACCTGGTTAAGCAGTAAACAAAGCAGCCTTAACTAAAGGATAGTTCTGAAAGCAAGGAGAAAAAAATGCAGCTAATGAGTTTGAAATGCCCCAATTGTAACGGCCCTCTTAAAATGGTAAATGAGGGGACGTTTTATTGCGAAAACTGCGATTCTGCGTTTATGGCAGATTATGACAAAGATGATATCGAATACCAGAAAGCCAAGGTGGAAGCGGAGCTCCGCAGGCAGCAGCTTAATCTTGCTCAAAGCGGCGCAGAGGTTCAGAAGCGTAAAGCAAAGGAGCAGTTCAGGGTCAAGGTGCTGGCTCTTTCGATAGTAGCCGTGGTCCTGCTGATTATCGTCGTACCTACGGTTGTTTTTACTCTTCGTATGCAGAAAACCGTAGTTGAAGAAAATGCACAGCGGCAAAGAGAGAGGGAAGAACAGCAGGCAGCTGAGCAAAAAGAAAAAGAAGAAAAACTCAGACAGGAACAAGAGGCAAGAGAGGCTGAAGAGGAAGCACAGCGCCAGGCAATACTTGCTTCTTATCGTCTGACGCCTGAAGAGATCACCTCGGATGAATTTTTTGTAGAAAATGCCAACGAGGCCTTCAGAGTACAGTTA
>ONTX01000007.1 GCA_900320825.1 uncultured Lachnospiraceae bacterium
AAAGAGTCGAAAAGAAAAGTTGTTTCTGCATTACGGGCAAATGATGTTGTCCAAACCCCTCTAAGAAAGAGTAGCTTAGAGTTACTTCTTCGCCAACTAAGCGAAGCTCAGGAAAAGTGCTATAGCTATAGACAATACTTAAACGTTTATTCTGACGAAGTTGGTCGCAGGAGCAGTGATGTTGAGCCGGCTATTTTCTCCATGCAATTACCATCCAACTATCCATATATCGGAAAAGTCATTTGGGTAAGTGCAGAGCAGTTATCAGAACGCTACATCACTTATGAGATACCGGATCATATTTCTGTAACGGTACGTGTCTCTGATAAAGACGCATATGAGATTACTGAAGAAAGTATTCTGCCAATAATGATTACAGATGGCCGCCGGAAAGAGTTTACTGCATCTTTAGAAAAAGGCGCATTTAAGGCATATGAATTATCAAACACCCACCTTGGATTATCGGCGACTGTAAAAGAGATTCAGAGGCAATATGTCATTTTAACTTATCAGAATCAACTGGAGCTCTATTTATCAAGAGATAACCTTATCAAACCCGACCGATTTCCTCCTGTTCGATCTTCACTAACAGTCTATCCCATTAAGTGGGAATATAATCTCGAACACTTTTCGTATGGTAATGGAAAAACAGGTTATCCGGTTACCGTAAGTGAACGTAAAGAAGATGCGGGGTCTTCTCTCTCATTTAAGTCTTTTCCAATCTGTTTTTCAGAAGAAGACTTCGCTGGCTTTATGGATTATTACGAGAAAAACAACCTTCAGGACTACGACGAGGAGTTTTTAATTGGCCCGGTGCACTCTGAAGATATTTCGTTAAAGAAGGGCTCCTTGCTAAAACTCCAATTTGGAGATATTCCTCTGTTCTACATAGAACTTGATGAGTATGTGGATAGGACAGATATCCTGAGGTATTATTTTAGGTTCCATAGTCTTTGCAATGCTGAAGAAAAAACATTTTCTGCGGATGATATTTTCCTGCCATTCGATGTGAGTTTTTCGCCATATTACGCAGGTACATCTGTTGAGATGATACAGCAGTATATGGAGATTGATGATATTGATGACGTAGCAGCGCTTATTTGGGATCTCTTTGAGGAGTTTAGAATACAGGAACAAATCCGAAGAGATCGAGAAGGAATGGGTTATTTTTTTAAATGGGAAAACATCACAAATCAACTCATATCAGTCTTAGAGCAGGGAGACAGCATACAAGTTGATGTTAAATGGATTGAGGCTGACGGGCGTAACAGCATTTTTGCAGAAGTTTTGAATCCTGTAGAATTGGTTAACTTCATTCAACGCTTTGCGCAAAAAACAGATATATTGATCCAGAGAGAATGGCAGCCAGAGTTTTTTGTTAAGGATGATTTAGAGAATCGATATTTCACTTCTGTCGTTGATGCTGGACATCGGCTTAGAATTGTTGGAAAAAACGTGGCTGCTGCTTTCCTTGACAGCACAGATTACATTGAACTCTTCGCATCGAACCGGCCTTACGCTGAATATCAACAAAAATCTGCATTGCGGCAATTCCGTATTGGGCAGGTAGTTAACCCGTCAATACAGGCGG
Organism: uncultured Lachnospiraceae bacterium; assembly: GCA_900320825.1. Taxonomy (GTDB): domain Bacteria; phylum Bacillota; class Clostridia; order Lachnospirales; family Lachnospiraceae; genus AC2028. The sequence continues at coordinate 1,592 of ONTX01000007.1, forward strand.
CTTGTTTGAACAGTTCCCACATTGAAAGCAATTTGGTAGTCAACAGGAAACTCGCACCATTTCATAACACGTCCCTAATGAGCAATGAGTCGCAGAAAAAGGCAGTTGAACAAGCCTTTTTTGAAAAGAATCTGTATCTCATTCAAGGCCCTCCTGGAACAGGAAAAACGACAGTTATTAGAGAATTAGTCGAACAGGTTCTTGAAGCAGATGAGGAGTCGAGGGTTTTAATTGTATCTCAAGCAAATGTTGCCGTTGATAATGCGCTCAAAGGTTTGATACAAAAGTATAGTGACGAAATTGTTCGCTGCGGCAATGGAAACAAGATTACTGAAGAGTTTAAAAACCTTCGGTTACAAAGCAGATGTCAAGACTATCTGGATGACTTAATTCAAAGAAAAGAGTCTTTTGATTCACGGTTCTATGAGGAATGGCGGGAAATCATTTTTGATAATGAGTCATACGATTATAGTCCTGTCCTCTGCGAACTTATTATTAGAAACCATCGGGTAATTGGCGCCACCTGTGTAGGGTTAGCAAAACGAAACATAGGACTCGAAAGAGCCGAATTTGATCTCGTTATAATAGATGAGGCAGGAAAAGCTCTCCCTGCAGAGATGTTAATTCCTTTGCTTAGGGCAAAAAAAGCTATCATTATTGGTGATCAAAAGCAACTTCCTCCTGTAATCAATCCGATATTGTACGATCAAGAGCGGATTGATCTAGAGGAGAGAGCGATTTCAGAAAACGATCTTTTCTGTCACAGCTTTTTTGAACGATTATATGAGAATGCTCCGAATACATGCAAGTGTATGCTGGATACGCAATATCGAATGCCTTCCGTAATAGGGGATGCTATCAGCAAACTGTTTTATGGAGGAAAACTTAAAAACGGCGCTGGCACAAACAAGAGGGAACCAGTCCTCTTTAAATCGAATCTGACTTTCATCAATTATGATGGTAATGGATCGTATAGAGAGCAGAACAATAGTCGCAAACAAATAACGAATACTGTTGAAGCGAATGACGTAGTATCCTTGGTAACTAATCTTCGACAGAAGGATACCTCTTGCACTATAGCGATAATAACACCGTATAAGGGACAGAAAAGGGCAATTAGTAATGCATTTTTAGATGCAGGTATCCATTACCAACGGGATCGGATTTTTATCGATACGATAGATTCTTTCCAAGGAAGCGAGGCAGACGTTGTAGTATTCTGTACTACCAGAGCGTTTCATCCAACTTTGTTTTTTAGAGATGCCAAGAGGTTAAATGTGGCTTTTTCTAGGGTGAAGCGAGAACTAATACTGATGGGGAAGCTGAGCTATTTCTATAAGTTTAATAGAGAAGATAGCTGTTTGCCGGCTTTGGCAGACTATATTAAAGATAACGGGGAAATAGTATTAGCCAGCGATTGTGAAATGCTTAAGAAATCAAGTCACAAGAAAAATTCGAGAGAGATGATGCTTGTAATGGATGAAATAACTCTTCCAAGTGCCTTTTACATCGACGAGCCAAAAAACTCAGATGTTCAAGAAAAGATTGACGAATACTGTACATATGGAGACTTTTTGACTCCTCTGCCTGTTAAGAAAACTTCTTCGGGTTATATCTTAAATGGGCGTTTTGAGCAATTCCGAGCGGCCATCGACTTAAATCTGCCGGAGTGTTTGTGCACTTTGATTTAAAACGAGGATCATTATTATGGACAAAGACCCAAAGCTTCGCCCTTTATTTCTGGCTCAAATCTTATATGAACGTA